>CAXTFX010000411.1:0-4440 GCA_964243185.1 uncultured Chthoniobacterales bacterium | reverse complement strand
GCGTGGGCCGAACGCCGCGCCACCCAGCGCCTCGCGCGCCTCGCCGCTCCCGCCCTGCGCGCGGGACTGCTCGCCCGCGCGGAAACCCCCGTCCGCCGCCGGGTGCGCTTCGGCTTGTGGACCTTCGCGCTGGCGGCCCTCGCCGTCGCCCTGGCCCGGCCGCGGTGGGGGTTCGAGGAGCAGGCCGTCAAGCGCCGCGGGCTGGACCTGCTCGTGGCGGTGGACGTTTCCAAGTCCATGCTGGCCACCGACCTCGCGCCCTCCCGGCTCGGGCGCGCGCGGCTGGCCGTGCTCGACCTGCTCGCGCTGCTGCCGGGGGACCGCGTGGGCCTGGTCGCCTTCGCGGGCACGGCGTTCCTCCAGGCGCCGTTGACCATTGACTACGGGGCGATCCGCGAGGCCGTCAACGAGCTCGACCCCGACCTCATCCCGCGCGGCGGCACCGAGATCGGTGCGGCCGTTGACGTGGCCCTGGACGCCTTCGGCAAGGCGGAGGGCGGCAACCGCGCCATCCTCCTGCTCACCGACGGCGAGGACCTCGGCCCGGATACCGCCGTCGCCGCGGAACGCGCCCGGAAAGCCGGCGTGAAGGTGTTCACCGTCGGCCTCGGCACCTCCGCGGGCGCGAACGTGCCGCTGCCCCGCACCCCGTTCGACAACACCGGCGGCGGGGCCGTCGCCCGGGAGCGCGACGGCCGGCCGCACGTTTCCAAACTGGACGAGGACCGGCTCCGCGCCATCGCCGCGGCCACCGGCGGGCAATACGCCCACCTCACCGGCGCCGCCGGGCGGGACTCCGAGCTGCGCGGGCTCGTCACCGGCGGGTTGGGCGCGATGCAGACGGCCGACATTGACGCCCGCTCCAACCGCCGCCCCATCGAGCGTTACCAGTGGCCGCTCGGGCTGGCCTTGGCGCTGCTCGGGGTCAGCGCGTGCCTCGGCGAGCGGCGCCGGCCGCGGCTGGTCCCGGATAACCGCGCGGCCCGACCCGTCCCGCCGCCCCCGGCGCCGGCGGTCGCGGCGCTCGTCGCCGCGTGCTCCGTGGCGTGCCTGGCCGTCGGCCCGCTCCGCGCCGCCACCCCGGACCCGCGCGACCTCTACGACCAGGGGCGTTACCGGGAAGCCGGGGACGCCTACGCGCAGATGCTGAAGAAGAACCCCGGATCCGGCCGGCTCCAGTTCGGCCTCGGCGCCAGCCACTTCTCGGCGGGCGACTACGAGGCGGCCCTGGAGGATTTCACCGGCACCCTCGCCGCGCCCGACGCGGACGCGGCGCTCCAGGCCCGGACCCTCTACAACCTCGGCAACACCCTGTTCAAACGCGGGGAAGCCCAGAAAGAGGGTTCCGACCCCAGGCGCAACGACTGGAAGAACGCCATCCAGTATTTCAACAGCGTCCTCCAGGCCCCGCCCGCCCCCGGCGCCGACCCGCGGGCCCACGAGGAACTCCGCCGCGACGCCGAGCACAACCGCGACCTCGTCCAACGTCGTCTGGACGAGGATCTCAACCGCCCCCCGCCGCCGAAACCGCCCCCGAAGAAAAAGCCCGGCGACCAGAAGAAAGACAAGGACAAGGGCAAGGACAAATCCCCCAAGCCAGAGAAGGGCGACCAGCCCAACCCCGACCAGCCCGACCAGCCGGACGACGACGGCCAGGGGGAAAACGACCGCCCCGGCCAGGGTCCCCCCAAGCCCGGCGCGGACCAGGGCCAGGGTGGGGGCGCCAGCGACCAGCCGCCGGCCGCCGATTCCCAGGGCAACGGGCCGAACCCCCGCCCGCCGCGCGACCCGCGCTCCGCTGGCGACCAGGGCGAGGAGCCGCCGCTGGACGAGAACGGCGAATCGCCGGACCCATCCGCCAACCCCTCCCGGAACGGCGCCAAACCCCAGCCCGAGCCCGAGCGCCGGGGTCCGCGCCCCCAGGGCGAACTCACCGCCCGCGAGCCCGCCCCCGGCCAGTCCCCCGGCCCGGACGAAGCCGCGGAGGGCGATCCCCCCGGCGCCGAGCCCCCCGGTGCGGCCGGGGGGACCCGCATGAGTCCCGCCCAGGCCCGCGCCCTCCTGCGGTCCCTGCGTAACGAGGACGACCGCGTCCAGCTCCTCCAGCCCAACCCCAAAAAACGCTCCCGTGAGGCCGTTTTCAATGACTGGTAATAATCTCACCGTCCCGCGCCGCGCCATTAACGACGTGCAAAACGTGATTCGTCTTCCACGTTTTGGCGGGTGGCTCCTGCTCCTCGTCGGCGCCCTGCTGTGCCCCCTCCCCACCGCCCGCGCCGACAACCCCAGCGTCACGGCCACCCTTTCGGAGCCCACCACGACCGTCGGCGAGCCCGTCGAGTTGCGGATCACGGTCACGGGCTCTTACGCGCTCGGCCGCGTGCAGCCCCCGGAGGTGGACGGTCTGACCATCCAGGCGCAAAAGGTCTCGCCGGGAATCCAGTTCGGCACCCTGGGCATCTTCGAGCAGAACAGCTACTTCTTCCGCGTCGTCCCGCGACGCGCGGGAACGTTCACCCTCCCCGAGACGGAGGTCCAGGTCGGCACCCGCAAGCTACGCACCCCGGCGTTGACCCTCACCGTCACCGCCGCGGCCGGCGGCGGCGGCGGGCGCCCCGGCGGCGGCGGCAACGCGACGGGCGCTCAGGTCCGCGCGGAACTCCTGTTAACCAAACGGACGGCCTACGTCGGCGAGGCCCTGCCGGCGGAGTTCCGGTTAACCTTTGGCCCCCGGGTGGAGCTCGTCGAGCCCAGCGACGCGCCGCTGCTCGCCGGGGAGGGCTTCGTCGTCGGCCGGTGGACCCCGCCGCCGCAAAATTCCGGCCTGGGCTTCGGCGGCGGGGGGCGGCGCCTCGTCCACAAGGCCGTCATCACCGCGGCCCGCGCCGGCACGCTCTCCCTCGGGCCGGGCGAGGAGATCGTCATCGTGCGGGCGTCCAACGCGCGCGCGCGCTCCAGCGACCCGTTCTCCGACGACCCCCTGGGCAGCTTGCTCGGGCCGGTGTTCTCCCCGCCGCGCCAGGTCAAGCTGCGGGCGGAACCCGTCACCCTGGAAGTGCGGCCCCTGCCCGCGGCGGACCAGCCGGCGGACTTCACCGGCGGCGTGGGGCGGTTCGACCTCGGGCCGGTGGAGGTCGTCAGCCCCGCGCGGGGGACGGCCGTGCGGGCGGGGGAGCCCGTGGTCGTGCGCCTGACCGTGCGCGGCCAGGGGAGCTTTGACCGGCTCGGCGCGCCGTTGACGGAGGGCAACACGGACGGCCTGCGCTTCTACGAGCCCAAGGACCATTTCAAGGCGGACGACGACGTGGGGCTCAACGGCACCAAGACCTTCGAGCAGACCTTCATCGCCGCCGGCCCGCGGGACACCGTGCCGGGTTTCCACCTGTCCTACTTCGACCCCGCGACGGGAACCTACCAGACTCTCCGCACCCCGCCCGTGCCCTTGCGGATCCTCCCCGGCGCGGTCGCTGTTACCACCGTGGTCCCACCGGCGTCCGCGCCCCCCGGCCCCGCGGCCCCGCCCGGGCCCGCCCCGGCCAACGTGGACGAAACCCTGCGTCCGCCGCGCCCGGAGCCCGGTCCAACCTGGGCCGCCAGCGTTCTCCGACCCGCCTACGCCCGACGCGGCTTCTGGCTGGCGCAGTTGGTGCCCCTGGCGGGGTTGGGCGCGCTGTTGACCCTGCTGCGCCTCCGGGCCCACCGCCGAGACGCGGCGGTGCAACGCCGCGCCGCCCGGGCCCGCGAGCGGGAGCGGCTCTGGCGCACGGCGCGCGACCCGCGCGCCGGACGCCGGGCGTTCCTGGACGCGGCCGTGCGCCTGCTGGAGGGGGCGCCGGCCGACGACGCGGACGTGGCGAGCCTCCGCGTCCGCCACGCCGAGCTCGCCTACGGCGGCGGGGGGGGCGGGGCCGACGGGGAAACCGTTCCGGCCGAGGAGCGCGCGGAAGTGTTGATGGTGCTCCGCGGGAAAACCTCCCGCGCGGCGCCGCTGGTCCGGGCGTAGGCACCCGAGCTTCCGAACATGACCCCGCTCACCCTCATCTTTTCTGCCGGCCTGCTCGCCGCCGCGCCGCCACCGCCCGCCGCTGCCGCCGATGGTTTCGCGCGCGGGAACGCCGCCTACGAGCGCGGCCAGTTCGCCGAGGCCGCCGGGACCTACGAACGCGCCCTGGCCCGACCTGGGGACGCCCCGGTGGGGACCAACGTGTTCTACAACCTCGGCAACGCCTACGCCCGGCTCGGGGAACGGGGTCGGGCCGCCGTGGACTACCGGCGCGCGCTCCTGCGCGACCCCCGGCACGCCGACGCGGCGGCCAACCTCGCCCTCGTGCGCCGCCAGCTCCGGGTGCCGGCCGACCCCCTCCTGCCGCCCGCCCTGCCGGCGTGGTTGACGGACCGGCTGCCCGCCGCCGTGGCGGTGCGCGGGGGCGACGCCGGGGC
>CAXTFX010000410.1:0-4442 GCA_964243185.1 uncultured Chthoniobacterales bacterium | reverse complement strand
CGTCATCGTCGCCGGCTTCCAGGGGCAGACCTCCGAGGGGCGCATCACCACGCTGGGCCGCGGGGGCAGCGACCTGACCGCGATCGCCCTGGCGTCCGCCGTCGGCGCGGACCTGTGCCAGATTTTCACGGACGTGGACGGCGTTTACACCTGCGACCCGCGCGTCGTGCCCGCCGCGCGCAAGCTCGCCGAGCTGTCCTACGAGGAAATGCTGGAAATGGCCTCCAGCGGGAGCAAAGTCATGCAGTCGCGCGCGGTGGAGTTCGCCAAGAATTTTGGCGTGCCCTTCGAGGTGCGCTCCTCCTTCAACCACAACCCCGGCACGATGATCGTAGAGGAAAACCTTGGTATGGAGCGCGTCGTCATCCGCGGCGTTTCCATCGAGAAGAACCAGGCGAAGGTGACGGTGGCCGGCGTGCAAGACCGGCCGGGCCAGGCGGCGGCGGTGTTCAATGCTCTGGCGGCGGCGAACATCGTCATTGACATGATCGTGCAGAACGTGTCGGCGAACGGGGCCACGGACATTTCCTTCACGCTGAACCGGGACGAGTTGCCCAAGGTGCGCGCCGTGCTCGACCCCGTCGCCGCCCAGGTCGGGGCCGGGGAGGTGACGGCGCGGGACGGCATCGCCAAGCTGTCCGTCGTCGGCATCGGGATGCGTAGCCATTCCGGCGTGGCGGCCAAGCTGTTCGACCTCCTGGGCCGCGCCGGCATCAACATCCAGATGATCACCACGAGCGAGATCAAGATCGCCGTCGTCCTGGAAGAGTCCCAGATCGCGGAGGCGGCCAACCTGGTGCACGAGGGGTTCGGGCTGGGCGCGGGTGGGTAGGGTGGGTTATCCCTAACCCGCCGCCGCGGAACGACCTCGACCGCACACCACGGCACCGGGTTAGGGATAATCCGCCCCACCCTCGCCGCCGCCTTGCCTTCCTTCCTCAAACCCGCCCTGCGCGCAGCGATGCTCGCCCGCCTGCGCGCCGTCGCCCCAGACGAGCGCCGCGAGCGGTCCGCCCGGCTCGTCGCCCGGCTGATCGAGCGCGAGGATTGGCGCCGGGCGCGGGTCGTCAGCCTCTTCGCCCCCCTGCGCTCCGAGCCGGACCTGGACCTGCTCTGGACGGTGCCCGGCGGGGTGGCGGGCAAGACCGTCGCTTACCCCCGCGTGGAACCCGGCGGGCTCGTTCTCCGCGTCGTCGGCCACCCGGAGGAGCTCGTCCGCACCGGCCGTCTGCGGGAACCGCCCGCCGCGGCCCCGGCGCTGGGCGCCTGGCCCGACGTGCTGCTCGTGCCCGGCCTGGCGTTTACCGCCGCGGGCGGCCGGCTCGGGCGCGGGGGCGGTCACTACGACCGGCTGCTGGCCCGGCCGGGGCGCGCCGGCGGCCGGGTCCTAGGGGTGGGCTACGGGTTCCAACTTCTCCCCGGCCTGCCGCGGGAGGCGCACGACGCCGATTTAGACGGTTTCGTAACGGACTCCCCCCGTGGCGTCTGAAGGCCGAGGGGACCGGGGAGGTAAAGATTTGTTCAAAAATAATTTGCCCTCCCGTGCCGGACCTCCTAAAAAGGGCGCGTCGCTACCGGGGATTTCCCTGATAACCACACCCTGACCATCGCCGAACCGCTCTGTCCCCGCCCATCCCGGCGGCGGACGGCGCTCTTCGTGCGACACCCTAACTAAACCAACAGGCACACCCCAACGCAATGATTCATCGTTCACTGCCCACCGCGCTGCGTCGCGGCCGTTTCTTCCTGGCCAGCGGGCTGGGCGTCACCATGCTGGCCGCCAGCGGCCTCGGCCAGGTCAGCCCCAACGCGGACGCCTTGGCCCCCGCCACCGACTCCACCGCCGCCCGCAACCTGCGCTCCGGCGGCCTCGAGTCTCAAGGCCGCGCCGATCAGGCCGCCCCGGATCGCGTCGTCATCACCGGTTCCTTCATCCCGACCGCCGAGGGCGAGGGTGCCCTGCCGGTCACCAACTTCACCCAGGATGACCTTAAGAAGCTCGGTGCCACCAGCGCCGCTGAGGGCATCCGCCGCCTGCCGAGCTTCGTCGGTGCCGCCGCCACGGAAAATCAATCCAACGCCGGTAACGGCTCCGCCTCCATCAACTTGCGCGGCCTCGGCGCCAACAACACCCTGATCCTCGTCAACGGACACCGCGCGGGCAATCCCAGCATCGGCTCCGGCTTCACGGACATCAACGCCATCCCGTTTAGCGCCATTGACCACGTCGAAATCCTCAAGGACGGCGCCTCGGCCACCTACGGCTCCGACGCGGTTGCCGGCGTCGTCAACTTCGTCCTGAAGACCACCTTCGAGGGCGCGCAGGTGGATTTTCAATACGGTAACACCACGAACAACGACAACTCGACCTACCGCGCCAGCATCTTGACCGGCTTCACCACCAAGGACAAGCGCTTCAACATCGTCGTTGACGCCAATTACTTCCGCGCCGAGGCCATCTTCGCCCGCGACCGGTTCCTCTCCTCAGTGGCCGACGCCCGCCGCTTCGGCGGCACCAACACGGAAAGCCCGACCTACCCCGGCCGCGCGCAGGTTTCCGGCGCGGCAGCCGTCGCCCTCGGCTTCAGCGCGACGCAGTCGCAGTTGACCCTGCTCAACGACGTGGGCAGCAACGTCGTCCCCACCAGCCCGGCGGACTACCGCGTGTTCGACTCGAACGTCCTCGGGGACGGGTTCAACTTCCGCACCCAGACGCCAGCCATCCCGAAGCAGGAGCGTTTCGCCTACTACGGCGCGACGGATTACCAGATCATCGAGAAGCTCGTGGACGTGTATGCCTTCGGCCTCTACTCCAACGACCGCCAGTATAACGCGCTGGCCTCCGCGCCCTTCACCCTGGGTTCGCTCGACATTGACCCAGCTTTCAACCCGGGCCTGGCGGCCCAGTTCAACGGGGCCAACGGCACCGCTCCGGGGGAGCGCAACCTCATTCGACAGAGCCCCTTCAACCCGTTCGCGGGCTCCGGCCTGCCCGGCGGCGCCGGCGGGGCCAACGCCCTGTCCACCGTGCGCTACCGCACCTTCGAGCTCGGGCCGCGCGCCAGCCTCTACGACACCCGCTTCTATGACCTGTCCGGTGGCGTGAAAGGCGAGTTCAAGACCTTCACCTACGATGCCTTCCTCTCCCACGTCGAGGACAAACAGGTCCGCACCGACAGCGGTGACGCCCGCCGCAGCGTGATTCTGGCGGAAACGGCCGCGGGCAACTTCAACCCGTTCGTCGGTGCTAACGCCCCCAAGGCGGGCACCGTGACCAACGCCAACGGCACGTTCGCCTACGATAACGTGGCAGCCCTCGGCCGCGCCTCTTACGTCGCGGACAGCGTCACGTTCAACAACCTGAACCTCGCCGAGCTGCGCCTGACCAACGCGTTCTTCCCGGACGCGCCGCAGGGTGGTTTCTCCATCGCCCTCACCGGTGAGTATCGGCGGGAAGCCTTCGACCTACAGAGCGACCCGGTGCAGTTGTCCGGCGACCAGCTCGGCTTCAACGCCAACCCGTCCTACCACGCGGTGCAGGACATCCGCTCCGTCGCGGGTGAGTTGAACCTCCCCATCGTGTCCCCGGCCATGAAGATTCCGGGCATCTACAGCCTGACCTTTACCGTGGCCGGCCGTTACCAGAAGTTCTTCATCAACGGCACAGACCCAAACACGTTCCTGAACGTCAACCCAACCTTCGAGACCACCAACCCGAAGTATGCGATCCGCCTCCAGCCAATCCCGGACATCACCCTGCGCGCCTCCTACTCCACGTCCTTCCGGGCGCCGGCGCTGACCGATCTGTTCGCGGGCGGCGGTCAGGATTTCCCCACGTTGCGGGATAACTTCGGTGGTTCCCCGCTGGGAAGGAACTACCAGCCGGCCCTGGGTGATCCCACGGGCGGCAACCCGGGCCTACAGCCGGAAACCACAGACTCCTACACCGCCGGCATCGTGCTCACGCCCCGCTTCATCAAGGGACTGAACGTCACGGTTGACTACTACCAGCTCAACCAGAGCAACCTCATCGTGCCGGGTGGCAGCGTCGCCCAGCTGCTCGTGGACCAGAACTACGCCACGTCCAACAAGGCGCTGTTCACCCCCGGTGTGACCAACGCCTTTAACGACCCCGGGGCGGCTTTCGCCACCCTGGTCCGACGCGACCCGGCGGATGGCACGATCCAGTCGGTTGACGAGCGCTCGATCAACGCCGCCAAGCGTCTGGTCGAGGGCATTGACATCACCGCCTACTACGAGTTGGACACCCTGGAGATGTTCAAGCGGGATTTGGGCAAGTTCAACTTCACCTTCGCCTACAACCACTTCTTCCGGTTCAAGGCGCAGACCCTCGCCGGCCAGCCCTACGCTGACTTCAACGGCAACTTCAACGACCACGGTCTGAGCCCCGGTTCGATCCCCAACAACAAGGGCTTGAGCTC
>CAXTFX010000409.1:0-4445 GCA_964243185.1 uncultured Chthoniobacterales bacterium | reverse complement strand
GAAGAAACTCGGCCGCGGGGGGACGAGCACCCAGGCGTTGGCCTCGATTTCGCCTTCGAGTTGCCCGCCGGACCAGCCCGCGTAACCGACGAAGGCGCGGAGGGTCTCGCCGCCCCCGGGACCTTCCCCGCCGGCGGCGCCCTGCGCTTCGGCATTGACCGGGACGACGCCGCGATCAAGGCCGGCGGCAACAGCGCCGACCTACTCGAAGGCGCCGTCATCAAGGTCAAGTCCACCGGCGCGGGCAACATGGGCAAGCTGCGCTTCAAAGGCACCCTGGCCAACGACTACGGCACCAGCTACGGCACGGCCGTCGGCGCCGGCCTCATCAACGTCTCCGCGGCCGTGGACCGGTTGCAGGGACGCTAGGGCGGGACTGAAAGAGGGGAGAAGGGAGAGGAGTGACGCGGAGAGTGCAGCCGGGAGAGGGAACCCGGCGATTTGCGGGGCGCCCCCTTCTCGGGAACTTGTCTCCCCTCTTCCCTCTCCTCTCTTTCAGTCTTCAAAAATGCACGTCCCCCTCCTCGACCTCCGTGCCCAGCACGCCGCGTTGCGCCCGGCGCTGGACCGGGGGTGGGCGGAGGTCGCGGACAGCGGCCAGTTCATCCTCGGGCCGGTCGTGGAACGGTTCGAGAACGCGGTGCGGGATTACTGCGGGACCGGGTTCGCGGTCGGGACGTCCTCGGGGACGGACGCCCAACTGGCCATTCTCATGGCGGCGGGGGTCGGCCCCGGCGACGCGGTCGTCACGACGCCCTACACGTTTTTCGCCACCGCGGGCTGCGTCGCCCGGCTGGGCGCGCGGCCGGTGTTCGTGGACGTGGACCCCGACACGCTGAACCTCTCGCCCGCCGCGCTGGCCGGGTTCCTGGAGAACGAACTCACCGCGGACGGCCGCCTCCGGGTCACGGGCGAGCGGGTGCGCGGGGTCATCCCGGTTCACCTCTTCGGGCTGTGCGCCGACATGATGGCCCTCGGGGCACTCGCCGCCGCCCGCGGCCTGGCCATGTGGGAGGATGCCTCGCAGGCCATCGGCGCGGAAAGTCCCGCGGGCCGGGCGGGGGCGGTGGGCGCGGCGGGGTGGTTCTCGTTTTTCCCCTCCAAGAACCTCGGCGCGTTCGGCGACGCCGGGCTAGCCGTCTGCGCGGACGCGGAGTTGGACCGGCAGCTCCGGGCGCTGCGGGTGCATGGGATGTCCGAGCAGTATTTTCACCCGTTCATCGGCGGCAACTTCCGCCTGGACGCCCTCCAGGCCGCCGTCCTGGAGGTGAAGCTGCCGCACCTCGACGCCTGGTCGGCCGGGCGTCGCGCGAACGCCGCGCGCTACCGCGGGGAGTTCGCCGCGGCGGGGTTGCTGTCTCCCGCCGGTCCGGTCCGCGTCCCCGCCGAGCCGTGGGCGCACCGCGGGGTGGTGAACCACCACATCTACCACCAATACGTCCTCCGGGTGCCCGCCGCGGACCGCGACGCTCTCCGCGCCCACCTCACCGAGCACGGGGTCGGCTCGGCCGTTTACTACCCGCTGCCGCTGCACCTCCAGCCCTGTTTCGCCTCCCTCGGCTACCGCGAGGGCGATTTCCCGCACGCCGAGGCCGCGGCGCGCGAGTCCCTGGCGCTGCCCGTTTACCCCGAACTCACCCCCGAGCAGATCGCCCATGTCGTCGGCGCGGTGGCCGGTTACTTTTCCCGCTGAATGCAACCGCCCCCGCTGCTCCCCGTTTACCCCCCGCCGCCGCCGAACCCCGCGCCCCGCGGCGGGCTGGGGTGCGTGGCCAAAGGCTGCGTCGTCCTGCTGATCGTCGGCCTGCTCGGCGGCGCCGTGCTCGGGGGCCTCGGCTACTGGGCCTGGAGCCAGGCGCGCGGCTTCACGGCCGACCACCCGGAGGCCG
This sequence comes from uncultured Chthoniobacterales bacterium, assembly GCA_964243185.1. Lineage (GTDB taxonomy): Bacteria > Verrucomicrobiota > Verrucomicrobiia > Chthoniobacterales > SZAS-18 > CAXTFX01. The sequence continues at coordinate 2,556 of CAXTFX010000409.1, read as the reverse complement.
TGCCCATCCTGGAGGCGACCGACGCGCAGGCCGCCGAGGTCGCCGCGCGCGTCAAAGCGTTCTCGGACACCGTGGGCCGCGGCGGGCGGGCGACCCTGACGCTCTCGGCCGCTGACCTCAACGCCATCGTCGCGCGCGACCCGAAATACCGCGACGCCCGCGGCCGGGTGTTCTTCGCCATCGTCAAGGACGCCCTGCACACCCGCGTCAGCGTCCCGCTGGACGGCATCCCCACCTTCAAGGGCCGCTGGTTCAACGGCGAGGCGGGGCTGGACGTGCGCTTCGTGGACGGGGAGCTGACCCTCAAACCCGTCAGCCTGGAGGTCGGGGGCAAACCCGTTTCCAAAGCCACCCTGCGCGCCATGTCCACCCCCGAGGCCATGCAGCAGTTGAACCAGGGCTTGCGTGACAAGATGCGAAAGGACCCGAAGTTCGAGGAGGACTTACGCAAGGTCGAGAGCATTGACATCAAGAACAACCAGCTCGTCATCGTGGCTGACGGCGGCGGCGGCAAGCGGGACGATGAGGAAGAGAAGACGAAGGCGTAAACCGCAGAACGGTGGGAGCGGAGGAAGGGCCCGCGAGACACGCGAAAAAACGCGAACGGAAAAGGCAAAAAGAATCAGAGCCTTGGTTTCCCCCGCCCTTCTTTCGCGTCTTTTTCGCGTGTTTCGCGGGCACCCAATCTCGGCAAACGGGTGTAGGTTCCCCCCGGATGTTTGAAATCAAAACCCGTCCCGATGCGACCCGCGCCCTGCTCGTCGGGGTTCATTGGAAGGTCAAAGACCACGACCGCGCCGCGGAGGCCGCCAGCCTGCTCGACGAACTGGCCGAGTTGACCGATACCCTCGGCCTGGCCATCGCGGACCAGGTGCTCGTGCGCGTCCCGGCCCCGCAGGCCCGCTACATCGTCGGCACCGGCAAGGCCGACGAGATCGTCGCCCGCGTCCGCGCGTTGGAGTGCGACGTGGTGATTTTCGACAACCCGCTGAGTCCCGGACAACAGCGCAACTGGGAGGCGCTCCTCAAAGGGGAAGGCGAGCAGGAGTTCGCCGCCATTGATCGCGAGCAGGTCATCCTGGACATCTTCGCCGGCCGCGCGCGCACCAAGGAAGCGCGGCTCCAGGTGGACCTGGCCCGGATGGAATACTCCCTGCCGCGCCTGGCCCGGGCCTGGGGCCACTTGTCCCGCCAGATGGGCGGCGGGCTGGGCGGCAAGGGGGAGGGCGAATCCCAGCTCGAAACCGACCGCCGGCTGGTGCGTAAACGCATTGACCACATCAAGGCCGAACTCGCCAGCGTGCGCTCCCAGCGCGCCACCCAGCGCAAGAGCCGCCAGCGCGCGCCCATCCCGCAGGCCGCCATCGTCGGTTACACCAACGCCGGCAAATCCTCGCTCCTGCGGGCGCTCACGGGCGCGGACGTGCTCGTGATGAACAAGCTGTTCGCCACGCTGGACCCGACGACGCGGCAGATTGACCTGCCCGAGGGCCAGCGGCTGCTCATCACGGACACCGTCGGCTTCGTGCGCAACCTGCCGCACCGGATCGTGGAAGCGTTCAAGGCGACGCTGGAGGAAGCCGTCGTTTCCGATTTCCTGGTTCACGTCCTCGACGCCACCTCGCCGGAGGTGTTCGCCTTCGCGCAGACGACCCGCGAGGTCCTGGCCGAGCTCGGCGCGGGCGAGAAGCCGACGCTCATCGTCTTCAACAAGGTTGACCTCCTGCCCCCCGACCGCGACGCGCTCAACGGCCTGCGCCGGCACTTCCCGGACGCGCTCTTCGTTTCCACCAAAACCGGCGAAGGACTGGACGCCCTGCGCGCGGCCTTCGCCGACCAGCTCCGCGACCGCGTGGCCCGCGTCGAGCTGTTCCTCCCGCCCGAACGCGGCGACCTCATGGCGGAACTGCACCGCCACGGCCACGTCATCACCGCGGAGAGCGACGCGGAGACGGGCGCGCTGCACGTTCACGCCACGTTGCCCCCGAAGTATCTGCCTGCGTTCGAGCCGTTCCGGGCGGGCACCACGGCCCCAGCCGACGCGCCGCCGGCCGGGGTGGACGCGGTGCAACCGGCGGGGGTGTAAGGCTTTCGCGCGCCTCAACGGCCCGGCGGCGATTCGTCAACGGAAGATGGGGACGCGGCGGGGGGATGATCAAACATGGCTAGAATCTCTCTCCGGCTCGTGGGCCGGCCGGGTGGCAATTGATCCCACTCGTGTTCGGGTTCTCCAAGTGGCACTCGATCCAGGAGTCGCCGCATAGCACCGGGAACGGCTCGGGCCGCGCGCCGTTCCAGGTAATTGGCGTCTTCAAGTGCCTGAATTCCAGCTGCGAAGATTTCGACCAGCAAATTCTCGGCGGTGATTCCCCTTGCATCCGCCAATCGGAGGTAACGGGCACGGATTGGTTCCGGCACTTCGATGGTTATGACACTCATGGAGATAGCGTGAATCGGGCGATGAACCGTCCCGGCGTAAGCGCGCGGATGCCGAGTGAGCGGACTGGCGCCAGGTGCCGCACGTTGGAACTGACAATGTACGAAACTCGCTCTGAG
>CAXTFX010000408.1:0-4451 GCA_964243185.1 uncultured Chthoniobacterales bacterium | reverse complement strand
GGCGGGTAGGGCGGGTGATCCCTAAGCCGCCGCCGGTCAGCGTGTCGAGAGCACAACGGGCGGCGGCTTAGGGATCACCCGCCCTACCCGCCGCCGTCGTTCAGTCCAAGGGCAGGAACATGGGCAGGCGCGGGTGCGACCGGAACCCGCACGCGCGGTAGAGCGCCTGCCCGGCCGCGTTGTGCGTCTCCACCTGGAGCTCCACCCCGCGCACCCCGAGCCCGCGGCAGGTTTCCGCTACGAACCCGAGGGCCGCCCGGGCCAGCCCGCGGCGGCGAAAGGCCGGGGCGACGAACAGGTCGGTCACGGTGGCGAGGGGGCCGCCGGCCTCGTGGTCGAACCCGAAGGTGAACACGACGTAACCCGCGCGGAGGGCGTTCGCGGTGTGGATGAAAAACGCCCGGCCCAGCGCGGGCTCCCGCAGCAAACGTTCCAGCGCCGGCGCGACGAGGTCAGCGCGGAAGGCAAGGCCGTCCTCCGCGTAGTAGCGGCGGACGAGTTCCAACAAGGAGTCCGCGTCGTCTGGCCCGGCGGGGATGAACCGAGGCGCGGCGGCGGTGGGCATGAGACGGGACGGAAAAGAACGAGGTGCCCGCGAAACACGCGAAAAGAAAGGAGACAAAATCTGAGGTTCTTCCTGCTTTTTTTCGCGTCTTTTCGCGTGTTTCGCGGGCACCTCATCCCAACGCTCACATCGCCGCGATCACGCCGTCGCCGAACTCGGAGCACTTCACCTCCGTGGCGCCCTCCATCAGCCGGGCGAAGTCATACGTCACCCGCTTGCTCGCGATGGCGCCGTTGAGGCCCTTGATGATGAGGTCGGCCGCCTCGTTCCAGCCGAGGTAGCGCAGCATCATCTCGCCGGACAGCACCACCGAGCCGGGGTTCACCTTGTCGAGGTCGGCGTATTTCGGCGCCGTGCCGTGGGTGGCCTCGAAGATGGCGTGCCCGCTCTGGTAGTTGATGTTGCCGCCGGGCGCGATGCCGATGCCGCCGACCTGCGCGGCCAGGGCGTCGGAGAGGTAGTCGCCGTTGAGGTTCAACGTAGCGATGACGTCGAAATCCTCCGGGCGGGTGAGGACCTGCTGGAGCGTGATGTCCGCGATGGCGTCTTTAACGAGAATTTTGCCGGCCTTCTGCGCGGCCCGCATCTCGTCGTTAGCCGCGGTCTCGCCCTGCGCCGCCTTGGTCTTCTCCCAGATGGCCCAGGAATACGTCTGCTCGCGGTAAACGGTGTCGGCCAGCTCGTAACCCCAGTCCCGGAAGGCGCCCTCGGTGAACTTCATGATGTTGCCCTTGTGCACCAGCGTCACGCTCTTGCGGCCCTGCGTGAGCGCGTATTCGATGGCGGCGGCCACCAGCCGGCGGGTGCCGGTCTTCGAGACGGCCTTGATGCCGATGCCGACCTCCAGGGGCGCGTCCACCGTGTCGGCGTCCTCGGCGCTGGCCTGGCCGCTCAGGAGGTTCGCTGCGTGCATCCCGTCCGCGGTGGCGGCCGAGGTGCCGAAGCGGATCTTCTTGAAGTCCGCCGGGAACTCGGCGGCGAGGATCTCCAGGAAACGGTTCGCCTGCTTGGAGCCGGCCTTGTAGTCAATGCCGGCGTAGATGTCCTCGGTGTTCTCGCGGAAGATGACCATCTCCACCTTCTCCGGCCGCTTCACGGGGCTGGGCACACCCGTGAAATACTGCACCGGGCGCAGGCAGACGTAGAGGTCGAGCAACTGGCGCAGGGCCACGTTGAGCGAGCGGATGCCGCCGCCGACGGGCGTGGTCAGCGGCCCCTTGATGCCGACGAGGTAGTCGCGGAACGCCTCGACGGTCTCCTCCGGCAGCCAGTCGTCGAACTTATCCTTGGCCGACTGCCCGGCAAAAACCTCCACCCACTGGAGCTTGCGCTTGCCGCCGTAAGCCTTTTCCACCGCCGCGTCGAGCACGCGGACGGAGGCCGCCCAGATGTCCGGCCCCGTGCCGTCGCCCCGGATGAAGGGGACGATGGGCTGGTCCGGGACGACGAGTTTGCCTTGGCGGATGGTGACTTTCTCGCCGTGGGCGGGGGGCGTGTAGGTGGTGGGCATGGGAGGGAGTGGGACGCGCAATCAAACATGAATCGGAGACGGCGCCAAGACGGATGCGAGTTGCGCGGCGCGGGTTGCGGGTTGCGCGCGGTGGACCCGTGGGGGTTGTTGGGGAACGCCCGATGGATTCCCTCGCCCCGGCTGACCCGCACCCCGCCCTCGGCAGCCCGTCCCCCCTCGCCCCGCGGCCCCTGCCCGGACCGGCCCGGCCGCGGTCCGTGCGTTTCCCGCGCTGGAACTTTTCCCGTCACCGGGGCGTCTTCCGCGAAGCCGACGCTTTCGTCTGCTCCATCCAGAAGAGCGGTCGGACGTGGGTGCGGGTGTTCCTCACGGCGTATTTCGACGAGTGGAAGAAGGAGTTCCCGCCCGACGCCCGGCGCTCCGTGGGGCACGCCGTGCCGGCCCTCTGCTACACGCACGACCTCTGGGAACACACCGCCAAGCAGCGCCCCCGCGAACGGCTGCGCGGCAAGTGGCTCATCCCGCCGAGCGACGCCCGCGAGAAGCCCATCCTGCTCGTCGCCCGCGACCCGCGGGACGTGATGGTTTCCCTGTTTTTCCACCTGACCAAGCGCGCCCACACCTTCCACGGCGACCTCGCCACGCTCATCCGCCACCCCGCCCTGGGCATTGCCCGCGTGGTCCACATCATGAACCGCTGGCTGGCCGAATGGCTCGACGCCGACGCCGCGGAGGACACCGAGGTCGCCAGCGGCGTCGCCCGCCCACGCCTGCACCTGCTGCGCTACGAGGACGCCCACCGCGACCCGGCGGGGACGTTCGCCGCCGCCGTGCGCTTCCTCATGCCCACCGTCGCCCTGGAGGAAGCCGCGTTTGCCCGGGCCCTGGAAACCTCCAGCTTCGAGAACATGCGCCGCCTGGAAACCGGCGAGCAGGGCGCTCAGGGCACGGAGATCATGACCGAAACCGGCCTGGACCGCGAGGCCCTGCGCCCGGCGGACGCGCTGGACCCGGATTCCTTCAAGGTGCGCCGCGGCAAGGTCGGCGGCTACGTCGAGCACTTCGGCCCGGCCGACCGGGCGTTCCTCAACGCGGCCCTGGCGCGGCTGGACGCGCGCTACGGGTATCGGTAGGGGAAATGACGAATGGCGGGAGGCAGACGAGGCGGACTGCTGTCGGTTGGCCGTTTCTTAAGTATTCGTCATTTGTCATTCGTCATCTCCCCCATGCCCCTCCACGACATCACCCGCCCGCTCCACGACTCCCTCGCCCCGTGGCCGGGCGATACCGGGTTCGCGTTCCACCTGAACTGGAAGATGGCGGACGGGGCGCCGGTCAACGTCGGCGCCCTCACGATGGGCGTGCACAACGGCACCCACGCCGACGCGCCCCGGCACTTCCTCCCCGACGGCGCCACGGTGGAATCCCTCCCGCTGGATGTTTTCATCGGCCCCGCCGTGGTCCTGGACCTCTCCGGGCGCCCGGACCGCCACGGCCCCGTGACCCGCGGCGACCTCGCCCCGGCGCTCGCCGCCCTCGCCCACGCCCCGCGGCTCCTCCTTAAGACCGACGCCGCGCCCGATCCGACCCGGTTCCCCGCGGACTTCCCGACCCTCGCCCCCGGGGTCGCCGCGTTCCTGGGGGAGCGGGGCGTGCGCCTCCTCGGGGTGGACGTGCCCAGCGTGGACCCCGCGGACTCGAAGGACCTGCCCAACCACCACGCCCTCGCCGCGGCCGGCATCGCCATCCTGGAAAACCTTGCCCTCCACGCCGTCGCCGCCGGGGTTTACGAGCTGTTCGCCGCACCCCTGCCCATCGTCGGCGGGGACGCCGCACCCGTGCGGGCCGTGCTGCGGGAAACCGTCTGAACGGCCGGCCCCAGCGTAAAGGGGGGACCATGAACACCCGCACCCCTCCCCTCCAAACCTTCCTCATCACCGGCGCCAGCGGCGGCATCGGCGGCGCCGTCGCCCGGCGGTTGGCGGCCCGCGACGGGGCCCGGGTCGTCCTGCACGGCCGTTCGGAGGTGAAACTTTCGGCGCTGGCCGCCTCCTGCGCGGAGGCCGGGACCGCTCCCGCGCTCGTCCGGGCCGGGGACCTGACCTCGCCGCGCGAAGTCGAGGAACTCCTCGCCGCCGCCACGGAGGCGCTCGGGGGCAAACCGCCCGAAGCCGTCGTCCACGCCGCGGGCATCGGCCTCATCAAGCCGACGGACCAGACGACGGACGGCGAGTTCACCCGCGTGATGAACGTCAACACCCGCGCCACCTTCCTGCTGGCCCGCGAGTGCGCGCGGGTCTGGACCGGCGCGAAGGCCCGGGGCCTGTTCGTCACCCTGCCCGGCATCCTCGGCAAGGCCGCGATGAAGAACGCCGCCGCCTACGCCGCCAGCAAATACGCCGTCACCGGGATGCT
>CAXTFX010000407.1:0-4466 GCA_964243185.1 uncultured Chthoniobacterales bacterium | reverse complement strand
GTGGGCGCGGCGGGAGGCCGCGGGACCGGCGCCGGGCATCGCGGTGCTGACCCGGGCCGCGAGCGCGGTGTGGGAGGCGGGCCCGGCGCCCCTAGCCGGACAGGTCCTCCGGCCCGGGGTGTTGCGGCTGCGGTCCGGCGCGCTCCAGGTCGAGTTCACCCGCGGCGCGCGCGTGGTCATCGAGGGACCGGCGGAGTTCCGGCTCGTCTCGGACAACGAAGGGTTCCTCCAGCACGGCAAGCTGGCGGCGTTCGTGCCCGAGCCGGCGCGCGGGTTCAAGGTCGGCACGCCGGGGTTCGTCGCGGTTGACCTCGGCACGGAATTCGGCTGCGTGGTGCCCATCTCCGGCCCGGAGGAGGTCCACGTTTTCACCGGGGAAATCACCGTGCGGCCCGCCGCGGCCAGGGCGGCGGAGCGGTCGCTGGGGCGGGCCGAGGCGCTCCGCATCGAGGGCGAAAAAATCGAGCCGATCCCCGCCGCCCGGCAGGTCTTCCTCGGCGAGGAGGAGCTGGCGCAACTGGACCTGCTCAACGGGCGGGGCCACCTCGCCGCCTGGAAGCTGGCCAGCCACGCGCTCGCGGCCCGTCCCGGGGCGGTGATGCACCTGGACTTCGAGCCGACCAACCCCTGGGAGCGGACGCTGAAAAACACCGCCCGGGACGCGCCCCCCGGGTCCACCGCCGCCGTGATCGGCTGCGAATGGGTCGAGGGCCGCTGGCCCGGCAAGCGCGCCCTGGAGTTCAAGGGCGACGGCGACCGGCTGCGGCTGGCGGTGCCCGGCACGTTCCCCTCGGTCACGCTGATGGCTTGGGTGCGCGTGGACGCCCTGCCGAACCTGCAAAACTCCCTGCTGATGGGCGGGAGCTTCCAGCCGGGCGAGCTGCACTGGTATCTCTACCGCGGCGGGAGGATCGGCTTGGGCATCGGCGGGGGGACGAAACGCGGCTGGGGGATCCTGCAATCCGAGCCGGTGCTCCGCCCGGAGATGCTCGGCTCGTGGGTCTTCCTGGCCAGCGTCTATGACGGCGGAGCGCGGACCATCACCCATTATCTGAACGGTCAGCCCGTCGCCTCCAGCCCGTTGGGAATTCCCCCGGCCCCGCCCCGGCTGGACACCTGCGAGATTGGCAACTACGGCGTCCGCCCCGACGACCCGCGCCTGCCGCCGTCGCGCGGCGCCCGGTCGGCGGGGCCGCCGGAATCGCGCGGCTTCCACGGCCGGATGGACGAGTTCACCGTCCTCTCGACCCCGCTCGGGGCCGACGAAATCCAGCGCCTCTACGCCGCCGGTCAAGCGGGGGAGCGATAGGGCGGCGGTGGGTAGGGCGGCTGATCCCTAAGCCGCCGGCGTTGGGCGCGGTCGAGGGCAAACGGGCGGCGGGTTAGGGATAACCCGCCCTACCTTCGCCGCCAGCGGGATTGGCGTTGCGAATCCCTGGTTTCAGGTCAGCTAAGTTTTGCCTGCGGCCGAGGATTCTCAGGCGGTGAAATCCCCCTCACGTTTCCGCGGTTCTCCCGCCCGCCAGCTCCTCCTGGCTGGCGTTGGCGCCTCCGTCTTCTTCGTCCTGCCTATCACCAGGGCCCAGACCCTCCCCGCCTTCCCCGGCGCGGAGGGCTACGGCGCCTACGCCAGGGGCGGGCGCGGCGGCGACGTTTATCACGTCACCAACCTCAACGCCAGCGGCACGGGTTCGTTCGCCGACGCCATCGCCACCGTGCCCGCCGCCGGCCGCACCATCGTGTTCGACGTCAGCGGCCACATCCGCCTCCCGAACGGTTCGAGCGGGACGCGGCTGACGGCGTCGAAGGTCACCATCGCGGGGCAAACGGCGCCGGGCGACGGCGTGGGCTTCACGAACAATTTCCTCCGAATTTCGGGCGACGACATTGTCATCCGGCACCTGCGCTTCCGGCACGGCAAATACGGCTCCGGCGGCGATTGCATCGACCTCGACAGCGGCTCGCTCAACGCGATCCTCGACCACGTTTCGATGCAGTTCAGCACCGACGAGAACATCTCCAGCTACGGCAGCCCGCCCGAGAACCTGACGTTGCAATATTCCTCCGGCTACGTCCGTGGACGTTGACCTGAGAAAGTTCACGGGCGGTTTCGCCGCGGGGGCGACCTACGGGCTCTCGAACGTCGCCGGAGGCAGCGCGGTGCTCCAGGCGGACGGCCGCACGGCGCGCTTCACGCCCACCGCGGGCTACGTCGGGCGTGCCCGGTTCGATTTCACCGTCAACGACGGGCAAACCTGGACCCAGACCTGCGGCATCCTCGTTTCCGCCGCCGGTCTGCCCCGGGACCTGGTCTGGCGGGGCGACGGCAGCTCGAACGCCTGGGACACCACCTCGAGCTTCTGGGTCAAGGCGGACGGCACGTTCACCTCGTTCAGCAACGGCGACACGGCGCTCTTCGACGACCGCGGCGCCGTCTCGCCCCCGATCAGCCTGAGCGGCTCCCTGGCGCCGTCCTCCGTGACGGTGGACACCGACGTCGCGAACACCCCCGACCTCCCCGGCTACACGTTTGCCGGCACCGGCGCGATCACGGGGGCCACGGGGCTCGTCAAATCCGGCGTGGGCACGCTCAACGTCAACACGGCGAACAGCTTCACCGGCGGCACCACCGTCAACGAAGGCACGCTCGTGATGGGCCACGCCGCGGCCTTGAGTTCCGGCGCCGCGGCGCTGGCGACCCTGAACGGCGGCACCCTGGAGCTCCTCACGAACAACACGAGCAACAAGCTCCAGGTCACGGCGCCCAGCACCGTTTTCGCCAACGGCAGCAACCTCCAGTGGACCGGGGAAATTGACAACGACAGCCTCCTGAACCTCAAGGTCACCACCGCCAACGGCGCGAACCAGACGTTCACCGTGGCCGGACCGATGGGCGCCTCGACGGGCACCTTCCGCCTGGGGGCGAACGGCACCCTGCGGCTGAACGCCAGCGCGAACGTGAACTTCGGCAGCCCGACCGCGACGTTCGACCTCGGCACGGGCAGCGCGGCGTTGACCAACCGCATCGGGAACCTCACCGTGGACCTCGGCGCGTTGACCGGCGGATCGGGCACGAAAATCTCCGGCGCGGGCAGCGCCAACTTCCCCTCCACCTACCGGGCCGGCGCGCTGAACGCGGACACGACCTTCGCCGGCGCCGTCCAAAACGGCGGCGGGAACGCGGCGTTGACGAACCTCGAAAAAGTCGGCACCGGCGCGCTGACCCTGAGCGGCAGCAGCACCTACACCGGCGCGACCACGGTGACGGCCGGGTCGCTGATCGTGGCCGGCAGTCTCGGCAACACCGCGGTCACGGTTGCCAGCGGCGCGCGGCTGGCCGCCGGTGGCACCCTCAACGGCCCCGTGACGGCGAGCGCCGGTGCGCTCCTCTCCCCCGGCACCGCACCCTCCACCGGCGCGACGATGAACGTGGGCAACAGCCTCAGCCTGAACAACGGCGTCACCCTCCTCTACGATCTGTCCAGCTCGCCGGCGGGGGCGAACGACCGCATCGTGCTCAACGACCCGGCCAGCGCCGGCACCAGGACGTTGTCCCTCACCGGGCAGTTGAACTTCCAGTTCCTCCCGCTCGAAGGCTTCCTCGGCGCGGGGACCTACGACCTCATCACGGGGGCCACCAACCTGACCGCTTCAAACGTCGCCCTGACGCACAACCTCCCGGCCGGCACCCGGCAGACGTTCACCCTCGCCCGCGCGGCGGCCGGCGCCAACCCGCCCTTCAACGTCCGCCTCACCGTCGCCGGCAACCCGGCCGCCCTGGTCTGGACCGGGGCCAGCGGGGCGGTGTGGGACTCCCAGAACACGGCCAGCTTCAGCGGCGGCACCGGGAACGACAACCGGTTCTTCACCAACGACACGGTCACGTTCGACGACACCGCGGCCGGCGGGACGGTCACGCTCTCCGGCCTCGTCCAGCCGCGGGTCGTCACGGTCAACAACCCCACCAGGAACTACACCTTCGCCGGCACCGGCAGCCTCGGCGGCAACGCGCGCCTGGAGAAGAGCGGCGCCGGCACGCTCACCATCGCGCCCGCGCTGGTGACGGTCGGGGCCACCACCACCAGCGGCTCGCCCACCGTCACGGTGACGGACGCCACTGGCCTCGCCCCCGGCATGACCGCGGGCGGCGCCGGCATCCCCGCGGGCACCACGATCCTCGCGGTCAGCGGCACGACGCTCACGCTCTCGCAGAACGCCACCGCCAGCGCCACCCCGACCTTGAGCCTCTACGCGGCGCATTCCTACACCGGGGGACCGTCATCAACGCCGGCAGCACCATCACGCTGGCGAACGCCGCCGCGAACGCCGCCGGCCTCGGCACCGGCCCGGTCACCCTCAACGGCGGCACCCTGACGATGTTCAAGTCCGTGCGGTTCAACTCGGACCCCGAGATCAACGCCCCCGGCGTCCCGGAAGCGAGCACCTTTTCCCTGTCCGTCCCCGCG
>CAXTFX010000406.1:0-4468 GCA_964243185.1 uncultured Chthoniobacterales bacterium | reverse complement strand
GCGGCGGGGTGGTTGCCGCCGCCGGGGGTGTATTGCAGGGCGAAGAGGGCGAGGAACTGCGTGGAGGCGGCTTCCAGGTCGGAGATGAGGCGCTGGACCCGGCCGCGGAAGTAGGCGTAGAAGGCGAAGGCGAAGATGCCGATGACCAGCCCCGCGGCCGTGCAGACGAGCGCCTCGGAGACGCCGTTGGCCAGCTCCATCGGCTTGGAGGTGGCCACGTCGTGCGCGATGCTGCCGAAGGAGTGGATCATGCCCGAAACCGTTCCCAGGAGGCCGACCATCGGGGCGATGGTGCCCACGTCGGCGAGGTAGGAGATGCGGTTCTGGAGCGCGCCGGCCTGGCGCAGGGCCTCGGTTTCGGCGATCTCGCGGATGGTGTCCATCGGGGCGGCCGGGTTCTTGGTGGCGAAGTCCAGGGCGCGCTGGACGACGTGCGCGACGCTCTCGCCGTGGCGGTTGGACAGGGCGAGGAGCCCGAGGTAGTCCCGCTTGCGCAGGAGGGCGTCCGTGGCCTCGAAGAAGCGGCGGGTGACGACGTTGCCGCGGCGCAGGGTCAGGAAATAGACCATGACCAGGAGCGTGCCGATGAAGAGCAGCGCGGCGAGCGGGACCATGAACACGCCCCCGGAGAGGAGCACGTTCCAGAGCGTCGCGGCGGGGTCCGTCGTGACCGCGGGGACGACAGGGGCGGCGGCAGCTTGGGCGAGGAGGAAGAAGAACGGCACGTGCATGGTGGACAACGCGGGAGTTTACGGGGCGGGGCGAGAACGGGCAAGGCGGATGCGGGCTGCTGGATACCGGGGGCAGGAAGCTGGAAGCTGGATGCTGGATACTGGATGGTTGGCCGTGGCGCGGGGGTTAGATGCCCAAGTCCCCCGCGCGTTGAAGAAAAGATGTCTGCCCCCGTTACCCCACCGGCTCGCCGGGATTTACCCGGCCTCCCCCCGCCCGCTTCCCGCCCCCCGCGGACTTCCCGCGTGCCGGCCTTGGACGCCCTCCGCGCGGTGGCCGTCGGGCTGGTGCTCTTCCACCACTGGGACGAGCCGCTGCCGGCGGGGCTGCCGGCCGGGCTGGCGGGGATCGTGCGGACGGTGCGGGAGGCGGGGTGGATCGGGGTGGACTTGTTCTTTGTCCTGAGCGGGTTCCTGGTGGCGGGCCTGCTGTTCCGGGAGTGGCGCGAGCGCGGCGGGGGGAACGGCCTGCGCGTCGGTCGGTTCCTGGTGCGGCGGGGGTTCAAGATTTACCCGCAATTCTACGTTTTCCTGCTCGCGGTGGTGCTCCTGCCGCTGGCGCGGGGAAAAGCCGTGGCGTGGCCGCGCGTGCTGGCCGAAACGTTTTTCGTCCAGAACTACTTTCCCCGTTACCAGATTCACACGTGGTCGCTGGCGGTCGAGGAGCATTTCTACCTGTTGTTGCCGCTCTACCTCCTCTGGCTGGCGCGGCGGGCGAAGGCAACAGGTGGGGGGGAGCCCACGGCCGTTCCCCGGCATTTCCTGCTCCTCGCGTCGGCGGTGCTGGCCGCGCGGGTGGCGACCTCCTGGCGCGTGCCCTACGGGGAGTTGCACGGTTACGCGACGCACCTGCGGATTGACTCGCTGGGCTTCGGCGTGGTGCTGGCCTACGGGGCGCACTTTCGTCCCACGGCGCTGGCGGGCGCGGTGCGGCGGTGGGCGGTGCCGATCCTCGCCGGGTCCCTGGGGTGCCTGCTGCCCGCGTTCGTCCTGGCGGAGAAACATCCGTTCATGCACACGCTGGGGTTCACCGGGCTGTTCCTCGGGTTCGGCGGCGTGCTGCTCGTGGCGCTTTACGGACCCTGGCGCGGGCCGGGTTGGCTGGTCGGCGCGGCGGCGTGGGTCGGGGCGTCGTCCTACGGCATCTACCTCTGGCACATGGTGGCGCGGACTTACGGGCTGATGGCGTTGGAGGGCGTCCTGCACCGCCCCCTGCCCTACGGCGCGGGGTTGGCGGTTTACCTCGCGGGCAGCGTGGGGTTGGGGTGGGCGACGGGCCGGCTCATCGAGCGGCCGGCCCTCGCCCTGCGGGACCGGCTGTTCCCGGCGCGCGACGACCAGGCGGCCGCGGGGGCACTGCGCGCGGCGGGCGTTTCGACCCCGGCGCCGGGGGTCGAACGTCGGCGCGCCCCCGAGGAGCGAAAATGAATGACGGGCGGCGGGACGGGCGGGTCCCTTCGATATAGACCCAAACCCCCACAACCCCCCAACATGAAATTCCGCCACCGCGACTCCGACGATTTTGACGACATCGAACGCATCCTGGAATTCGACTTCGTGCGCGCCACCGAGGCCGCCGCGCTGAACTCCATCGCTTGGCTCGGCCGCGGCGAGAAGGAGCTCGCCGACCAGGCCGCCTGCGACGCCATCCGCGGGATGTTCGACCTGGTGGACATCTGCGGGGAGGTCGTCATCGGCGAAGGGATCAAGGACAACGCGCCGGGGATCTTCAAGGGCGAACACCTCGGCCGCTGGCGGCCCGGCACGCCGAAGTTCGACCTCGCCCTCGACCCCATTGATGGCACAACGAACATCGCCAAGGGCGCGCCGAACTCCATCGCCTGCATCGCCGCCGCCTCCCCCGCGCCCGGGCAACGGACGTCCATGCAGGACATCCCCAGCTTTTACATGATGAAGCTCGCCTACGGACCCAGGGTGGCCTCCTACATGGTGAAGAAGGGCGTGCGCGCCGTCCGCGTGGACAGCCCGGTCGAGGAGACGCTCGCCACCGTGGCCAAGGCGCTGGACAAGCGCGTGCAGGACGTGGTCTGCGTCGTCATGGACCGGCCCCGGCACGCGGACCTCATCCGGGAAATCCGCGCCCACGGCGCCGCCCTGCGCATGATCTCCGACGGGGACATCACCGGGGCGATGGCGCCCGCCCTGCCGGAAACGGGCATTGACCTCTACCTCGGCGTCGGCGGCTCCCCGGAGGCCGTCCTCGCCGCGGCGGGCATCCGCTGCCTGGGTGGGGACCTCCAGGCGATGATGTGGCCGCGGGACAACGAGGAGCGCGCGCAACTGATCGAGGCCGGCCACGCGGAGGACCTGAAGCGGGTTTACACCGCCGAGGACCTCGCCCACGGCCGGCACATCCTGTTCTGCGCCACGGGCATCTCCGACAGCCCGCTGGTGCCCGGCGTGAAGGTCCGCGGGCGGAGCGCCGTCACCCATTCCGTGCTGATGCGCGCCCGCAGCGGGACGGTGCGTTACATCAAGACCCACCACGATTTGGAGAAGAAAACCATCCGCCTGCGCTCCTCCGGCCGCGAGCACGGGCTGCGGCCGAAAACGCCGCCGGCGGACGTGGCGAAGGCGCCGGCTCCCTCGGGCACGACCACGCCGGAGCCAGCCTTGGTCGAGCCGGCGGCGCTTTCCGGCGTGGACGCCGCCGTCTGAGGAAAGCCCGTTGCCCGTTGCCGGCCCGTGCCGCTATGCTGCCGCCGCGATGCACCTGTTAACGACCACGCACCAGCACCTGACGGCGGCGGAGTTCGCGAAGCTGCCGGAGGGACCGCCGTATTTTGAACTGGTGGACGGGGAACTGTTCTTTATGCCTTCACCGACCCGCCGGCACCAGAAAATCGTCC
The DNA here is from genome assembly GCA_964243185.1 of uncultured Chthoniobacterales bacterium. GTDB lineage: Bacteria > Verrucomicrobiota > Verrucomicrobiia > Chthoniobacterales > SZAS-18 > CAXTFX01. The sequence continues at coordinate 867 of CAXTFX010000406.1, read as the reverse complement.
TCAAGCTCGGCCGGCGGATCGGGAATTTTCTCGACGAACACCCCGTGGGCGAGGTTTACATCGCCCCCTCCGACGTGAAGTTGAGCCACCACGACGTCTTCGAGCCAGACGTTTACTTCGTCAGCCAGGAGCGCCTCGGCATCCTGACCGAGCAGGGGGCCACCGGCGCGCCCGACCTCGTGGTGGGGGTCCTTTCGCCGTCCACCGCGCGGCTGGACCTGGGCCGGAAGCGGGCCGTTTACTTCCGCGAGGGCGTGCGGGAAGTCTGGTTCGTCTGGCCGGAGGACGGGCAGGTGGACGTCCATCTGCCCGAGGGCGCCGGGACCGAGGAGCCGGCGCGCACCTTGAAGGTCGGCGACACGTTGACGACGCCGCTGCTGCCCGGCTGGTCGGTCCCCGTGGCGGACCTCTTCGCGTAGGGCAACCTACTTCGGCGGTGGCGGCGCGACCCCGCCGGCGTGGGCCAACACCTCCTCCCGCCGCGCCAGCAGCGCGTCCAACGTCGGCTCGTCGGCCGGGTGACGGCCATACCAGGGGCGCTCGAACAGGCCCACCACCGCGCCAAAACCCTCCGGCAGCCCCGCGCGGTCCCGGCCCCGGCGGCGGACCTCGGCGAGGTAGTCGCCGTTGGACTTGTGCCGGGCCACGGCCAGGAACTCCCGCGCGGCCAGCCCGGCGAGCACGGACAGGTAGAAGGCCCGCAGCGCCAGCCGCGTTTCGCCCCGCGCGCGCAGCTCCCGGCCGAGCCGCAGCCATTCATCCTCCGGCAACCGGGTGGGCAGCAGCGCCTCGTCGGCCAGTTCCGCCGCGTCCGGGTCCGGCGGCCCGGCGGCGGCGCGGGCGGCAGCGCCCACGGCGGGGTCCGCC
>CAXTFX010000405.1:0-4507 GCA_964243185.1 uncultured Chthoniobacterales bacterium | reverse complement strand
GGCGAGGGTGTCGGCAGCCGTGCGGGCCTGGGCCAGGGCGTCGGCGCTGGCCTCGGCGTCGGCGGCCGGCAAAGCGTTGGCGGGCAGGTCGGCGGCCCCGGCGGCCCGGCGCAGGACCCAGAGTAGGGCGCGCCAGTCTGCGCGCACGGGTTCATCCGCCGTGGAAGCGGCGTTCTGCTGGAGGGACCACGAAATCTCGCGCAGCGCCGCCGCCTGCCCGACCAGCCACGCCTGCGGACCGAGGAACGCCGGGTTCTCCCGGCCGCGCTCGGTCCAGTGCGGCGGCTCGGCGGCGGTCTGGGCGTCGAGTTCAAAGAGCAGCGCCGGGTGGCCGGCGGCGAGTAGGTCGGGCGCGAGCACCTGGTGGCAGGCGACGCAGGCGTTGGCCCGGGCCCGCAGATCGCGGAGTTCCCGCACGCCGAGCTGGACCTTCTGGCCGTGGGAAAAATCCTCCCGGGTGTGGCTCCGCATCCAGCCGCCGGCGGGGCCGTGGCAGCTCTCGCACGAGATGCCGTCCTCCGGCTTCGCCGCGGCCGCGAGCCGCTCCGCCGGGACGCTGGCCGTCGGGGCGTGGCACTCCGTGCAGCGGACGGCCTTCGTAGCGATGCCCCGCTCGGTGCCCAGCCCGAGCGATTGCGCGATCCGATCACTGCGCGGCGTGGTCAACGTGGCGTAGGCGCGGGCGTGCCGGTCCTGTTTCTTCCAGACGGGCAACTGCCCCCGCCGCTCCCCCGCCCCGCCGTGGCACAGCGAGGAGGCGCAGCCCGCGGGGCCGACGAACGCCGGGTCCTCCCCCGCCCGGCGGCTGCTCCCCTCCTGCGCCCGGAGCGCGGGGGCGCACGGGCCGAGTCCCGTGACGGCGAGCGTCACCAGCAGCGCGGGAAGTGCTTTCACGTTGCCCGGTTAAAAACTTTTCTGGTAAAAACGGCAACCTTTTTTGTAAGATGCCCCGGTCGATTTCGCCGGTGAGTCCTGAACCCTAAACACCAAAGGGTCAGCTCTGCCGGTGTCTCCCATGATCCTCAACCGCGACCAACGCCCCTGGCTGTTCGGCACGGTGCTCGCCGCCCTGGCGCTGGGCGCCGGCTTCGTGCTGGTTTTCCACCCGGGCCTCCTCCCGGTGCGCCTGCCCCCGGGCGTGGCGGACTACCTGCGGGGCGCGCGACGGCACTACAGCGTGGGTAACTCGCCCCTCGGGCTGATCTACGGCACGGCGGCCTACGTCATCTTCATCTTCGCCGCGCTGCTCGGGATGCGGAAGCGTCTGCCCCAGTTGCGCCTCGGCCGGGCGCGGACGTGGCTGCGGGCGCACGTCTGGCTGACGGTCCTGACCGTGCCGCTGGTGCTCCTGCACGCCAACGCCCGCTTCGGCGGGCCGATGACCTCCACGCTGATGTGGCTCTACCTCGCCGTCATGGTCAGCGGCTTCTACGGCCTGGCGCTCCAGCAGTTCTTGCCCACGCGCATGAAGGAGCGCGTGCCCGGGGAGGTCATCTACGAACAGATCCCCTTTCACACCCAGCAGCTCCTCCAGTCCGCCCTGAAGATGCGCGACGGCCTGCGTCCCGCGCCCACCCCCGCCCGCGCCGTCGCGGCCGGGGGCGGGGGGAGCGTCACGCTCGCCGCCGAACCCGCGGTGCCCGACCCCTCGGTGGCCGCGCTGCGGGAAGCGTTGGAGAGGAACGTCCTGCCTTACCTGGCCACCCGCAAGGTCAACCCCGCGCGCCAGTTCCTGGCCAACGACCGCCGGGCCGAAGAGTTCTTCCGCGGCCTGCGCCTGCGCGTTGCCGCCCCGTTGCAACCCAGCGTGGACCGGCTGGCCACCTGGTGCGAGGAGCGCCGGCAGATGGACGAGCAAACCCGGCTGCACCACTGGCTGCACGGCTGGCTGTTCTTCCACGCGCCGGCCAGTTTCCTGCTGGTGATCCTCACGGGTTGGCACGCGGTGGTGCTGCTGTTCCTCTACTAGAACCCGGCCCATGCCCTTCTCCCAGCGCAACCCGAAGGAGGTCGCCGAGCGGCTCCGGGGCAACCTGGACTACTACAACCGGCCCGGCCGCTGGCGGCGGCGGCGTTTCGCGGCGTCCGCGCTGGCCCTCGGGCTCGGCGCGGCGTCGGTTTGGGCCTACTACCGCTTCCAGGCGCCGGAAGCGTTTAACAACCCCGGCCCGATCTCCCGCGCCCACGCCCCGTTCGCCAACCGTTGCGCGAGCTGCCACCCGCAGGGCGACCAGATCAAGCAGGACTCCCACCGGGCGGGCGAGATCGTGCGCGCGGCCTACTTCGCGCCGATTGACGGGGCGTGCCTGGGTTGCCACCAACAGTTCGATTTCCACGCGCCCAACACCGTGCCGGACCGGACCCGGCCGATGCACGTCGCGGGGTTGGCCACCGAGCAAAGCTCCTGCACCTCCTGCCACCGCGAGCACGTCACGGCCGGCAAGATGGTGTCCACCGGCTCGGAATCCTGCGCCGACTGCCACGCGCGCCCGGACCTGATGGCCGCCAGCGCCCAGGCCGGCCGCGCGTTCCCGGCCCGGGCGTTCCCCACGAACGTCAAACCCAGGGGCGCGGAGAACCTGCGGTTCTTCCCCAAGACGCGCCCGCCCAACGGCTACACGGAGGTCTTCGCCGCGTTCGACCAGGGCCACCCCGCCTTCCAGACCGAGACGGCGCGGGAAACCGGGGTCTTCGACACCCTGCGCTACAACCACCACCTGCACGACCAGGGCAAGGTGCTCTTCGACGAGCGGGGCAACCGCCGCGTGCCCGACACCGAGAGGGGCGACCGGCTCTCCTGCGCGTATTGCCACCAGCCCGATCCGTCCGGCGTGGGCTTCGGGCGCATCACGTTCGCCCAGAACTGCGCGGGGTGCCACGACGTGCGCTTCGACCCGTTCAACCCCGACCTGGTCGTCCCCCACCGCGACCCCGAGGCCGTGCGCCAGTTCCTCCGTGGTTTGGACACCCGCTACCTCGACCTGGCCCGCGCCCGGGGGCTGAACGGCCCGGCGGCCACGCAGTTCGCGGTGGACAACCTCAACCGCCTGCGGGAGCGCGTGCAGAGCGGGGAGAACTTCGAGCGGCAGATCTTCTTCAACAAGGAATGGGTCGCCGGTGGAACGAGCGGCGGCGGGGCCAACAACCCGACCTCGGCCAGCGGCGGGCCGAACATTTCTCGCTACCTGCCGCCGAGCCCGAACGCCGCCCGACCCAACGACGCCGCGGTGCTCGCCGCCGGGACCCGCGGGGCGCTGTTCCCGGGCTGCGCGTTGTGCCACCAGATCACGCCCGCGCCCAACGGCCTCGCGCCCGTGGTGGTCAAGGTGCAGATCCCCGACCGCTGGTTCTGGCAGGGCCGCTTTCCGCACTCCAAACACATCGGCGACGGGTCCAACCCCAAGCTCACCTGCGCCGGCTGCCACGGGACCATCGCCCGGAGCGAGCTGACCAGCGAGGTGAACCTGCCCCCCCAGGCCTCCTGCACGCAGTGCCACCACTCGGGGCCGAAGGGCGTGGCAAACGATTGCGGCAATTGTCACCACTACCACAACGACCCCCGCGCCGCGACGGCCCCGCGGCCGGCGACGGCGGCGGCGAGCGGCAGGGAGAGTCCGTTGCGGGCGATGCTGGCCGGGACCACCGCAACGCGACCCAAATGACCCCATGAGCCAAAGCCTTCCCGCCGAATACTTCGACCACGCTTACCGGGCCAACGCCGACCCGTGGGACTTCGCTGCCAGCCCTTACGAGGCCGCCAAATACGCCGCCACCCTGGCGGCGCTGCCGGTCCCGCGCTATGGCCGGGCGCTGGAACTGGGCTGCTCCATCGGCGTGTTCACGGCGCAACTGGCCGGGCGTTGCGACGCGCTGCTGTCCCTGGACGTCGCCGAGGCGGCCCTGGCCCAGGCGCGCCAACGGTGCGCGCACCTGCCGAACGTGCGCTTCGAGCGGCGCGCCGTCCCGGCCGAGTTCCCGGCGGCGGCCGACCCGTGGGACCTCGTGCTGATCTCCGAGGTCGGCTACTATCTCGACCTGAACGATCTCCGACGGCTGCGAGAGCAGGTTACCGCTTCCCTGCGCCCCGGCGGCGACCTGCTGCTGGTGCACTGGACGCCGCGGGTCCACGATTACCCGCTCACCGGGAACCAGGTGCACGAAACCTTCCTCGCACGGGCCGGGGACGACGGCGAGCTGCGCCATCTCCACGGCGCCCGCGAGGAGCGCTACCGGCTGGACCTCTTCAGGCGGCGATAGCGTCATCCCCGGTTTCCGCCCCAACGCCGCCGCCGGTCGCCCCCGCGAGCGCCAGTGCCCGCACCCGGGCGCGGAGTTCCGGGATGGCCGTCGCCGCGTCCACCGGGGGGAGCTGGGCATACGCGGGCCGCCCGGCGGCGAGGAGCTGTTCATAGACCGTGCCGAACGGCAACGGCTCCGCCACGGCGGCCCACACGGCGGACGGCGTCAGGCGCAGGTCGAAGTCTGCGACTTCGAAGTAGTTGAGCGC
>CAXTFX010000404.1:0-4520 GCA_964243185.1 uncultured Chthoniobacterales bacterium | reverse complement strand
GACCGGCGAGCCGTTGATCGAGAACGAGACGGTGCCGGTCGGCCCCGCCGTGGCCCCGCCGCGGTTGGACACGGTCGCGGTGAGGGTGACGGGTTGGCCGTAGACCGGGGCGCTCGGGGTGGCGGCGGGCGGATTGGCGGAGGAGGTGGGAGAGGTTCATGACGCGGCGGGAGATGGGGGTCAGACCGCCGCGGGGGCTATCGACGGGCAGCGACATGAGGACGGGGTCTCCCTGGGGTTGGGGTCGTTGGTGGACCCTTTTGCGGGGCGTGATCGGGGGGTGGGGGGGGGGCGTCAACGTTGGTAATCGGTCCGGCAACGTTCGCAGGGGGATTGTCAACGCTGCAAACGACGGTTGCAACGCTCCCGGAGGGGGCGTCAACGTTGACGAGCTCGTTGGAAACGCTGCGAATACCGTTTGCGACGGGATAAACGCCGTTTGCGACGGGATAAATGCCGTTTGCAACGTTGACAACGGGTTCGGCGACGTTGGAAACGCCGTTTTCAACCCGTCCCGGAGGGGCGTTCGCGTTGACAACGGCGTTGGCGGCGTGTCGGGACCCCTTTCCACGCGAACGGACCCCCTGCCGCGCGTCCGGGGTCCCGGTCGTCGCGCGCCGTTGCCGGAGCGCCAGCCAGACGACGAGCGCCGTGCGCGCGGCGACGAGCACGGTGGCCACGGTCATGAACGCCCACAGGAAGCCGACGACGACGTGCGCGCCGCGGAAGACGGCGTTGCTGGCCCAGCGCGAGACGGTCTGGTCGTCCGCGGTGAGCGGCGGGTTCACGTCGTCGCGCGTGAGGTTCAGCAGGCGGGAAACGGGGACGATGGTGTCCCCGCGGGCGCGAAGGTAGTCAATGATCCGGGGCAGCGCCTCGACGGTCTGCGCCCGGTCCCCGCCGGCGTCGTGCAGGAGGATGATGCTCCCCTGGCGGCGCAGGGTTTTCACCCGTTCCAGGATCACGTCGGCGCCGGGTTTAGCCCAGTCCTCCGGGTCAATGTCCTCCAGGACGGTGAGGTAATCGAGCTGTTGGGCGATGTCGAGGGGGTTGAGTCCGAGGAGGTCGTTGGGCCGGGAATCGGCGTTGTAGGGCGGGCGGAAGAAGGTCGTGCTGCGGCCGGTGAGGTCTTCGAGGAGGCGCTGGGTGGCGTTGAGCTCGGTGCGCGTCTGCCAGTCCGGGCAGGCGGCGAGGTTGGTGTGGTAGTAGGTGTGGTTGCCGATCTCGTGCCCCTCGGCGACGACGCGGCGGACGAGGTCGGGGTAGTCCTCGGCGTTCTTGCCGACCAGGAAGAAGGCGGCCGGGCAGCCCTTTTGTTTCAGGATGTCGAGGATCTTGGGGGTCCACCGCGGGTGCGGGCCGTCGTCGAAGGTCAGGGCGACGAGGTGTTCGCCCGCGTAGCCCTGGTGGTAGAGGGAGGCGTATTGGGGAAACGTTTCGTAGAGGGCCTCCACCCGGCCGTCGGTGGCGACGGTGATGTTGCGGCGGCCGTCCTCCGGGGAAAGGTCCACGGTGACGACGCCCCCGGAGCCGATGTTGGTGACGGTGCGGCCGGGGTGGATGGCTTCGAGCGGGTCCAGGTCGGCGTCCACGAGCGGGTCCTTCTCGATGAGGTCCAGGGCGGGCCAGAGCGAGGGGTCCTCGGCCCCGAGCCGGGTGACGGCGAGGGAGTTGAACCCCCTCGCGCGGGCGGCGCGGGCCTGGTTGAGGAAGGTGATGGCGTCCAGCAGCCAGACGGTGTGGTTGACGCCCGAGAGGGTGTAGGAGAACGACGGGTTGTAGGAGGGGGCGGCGGAGGCGCTGGCGGTTTCCTTGCCGGCGTAGGCGGCCCGGCTCATGGCGTCGGCGAAGGTGATCTGGTCGCCCTTGCGGGCGCCCTCCGGCCAGTCGTAGCCGTAGTTGCCCAGGCCGATGATCCACTGGTCGGGGTCGCCGTAGGAGGACAGGGCGCCGAGCCAGCCGTTGAACCAGTCCTGCCCGGCGATGGGGCCGGGCGGGTCGGAGTCGGAGGTCTGGTCGTGGAGCAGGGCAACGAAGTAGTCCACGTCGTCGGAGAGCGTCTCGAAGTCATAGACGCCCATTTCCTCGCCGACCTGGACCTGGAGCCAGAGCTGGAGGCTGGACTCGTGCAGGCTGGTGGCCATGCGGCCGAGGAGCTCGGCCAGCTCGGTCTTGTAGGTGGGGTCAATGAGCTCCCAGTCCACCACGACGCCGCCGGCATGGATGTCGAGGAGCCGGGTCTTCAGGTCGTGGATGAACCCGTCCTGGTCCTTCTCGGGCGAGCGGATGAGGTTCTCGACCGGCTCGGGCTGGCGGTTGTCGCCGGAAAGGTTGGTTAGCAGCGGCATCAGGGTGAGGCCCCGGTTGCCGGTCACGATCTGGAGCAACTGCTCGTCCCGCTCCGCGCGGAGGGTGGAGCCGGGTCCCGCGAGGGTGAACCAGTCGGCGATGACGTGCGTGAGCCGGTCGGTGTGGGCGAGGAGGGCGTCGGTGCTGTTCGGGTCGTTGCCCACGTGGTAGCCGACGCGGATGGGGCCGCCGGGGCGGACGGGCCGGGGGTTGAGCTGGGCCTTGAGGATGGCGGCGCGGCGGCGCTCCGCGGCGTTGGGCAGCTCGTAGGGCGCCCAGGGCCGGCGGGTCTTGACGACGGGGATGGCTTCCGCCCCGCCGACGGACTTGAGCACGGGCCGGATCAGCGTGGCCACGCGCTTGTGCTGGAAGGGCAGGCGCAGGCGCGGGGCCGTCAGCAGGGACTGGACGAAGAGCACGGCCGCGACGAAGAGCAGGAGCGTGCCCAGCACCAGCAGCCGGCGCGCGCGCGGCCAGCGTTTGCCGCCGAGGTCATGGAAGACGAATTTGCCGCCGGTCATGGGGGAAGGCAGGAGTCGGAAGTCGGAAAGTCGGAAGGATGGAGGCGAGGAGGGACGGGGGGCGGCGAACTGTATTCGGACTTGTCCCTTCCGCCTGCCCCCTTCTACCCCCCGGCTTCATCCTTTCAAGGCGGCCATCAGCCCCGCCGGCAGCGTGACGGGCCGGAACCGGGCCGGTCGCGGGGGGCCACCCTTCGGCGCGGGGGCCAACACGCGCAGGGCGCCGGGTTGGAGCGAGAAATCCACGGGGGCCGCCCCGGCGATCTCCCCGTCAATCTCGTAGGGGATCCGCTCGCCCGCGCACGCGGGGTGGACCGACAGGGCGGGGGTGTGGAAGAACTCCACGCCTTCGAGGTCGAGGTGCGTGCCGAAGAGCACGTTGGGCAGGTAGCGCAGGAGGTCGAGGTGGGTGACGCTGCGGCAGACGATCACGTCGAGCTGCCCGTCGTCGAGCCGGGCCTCCTTGAAGACGGCGAACGGCCCGCCGTAGAAGCGGCCGTTGCCCACGAGCACCAGGCAGCCCTCGCACGTCAGCCCGTCGGCCGCCGTGACGACCAGCCGGGGCAGCTCGCGGGCGGCGACCCGGGCGGCGGAGAGCACGTAGGACAGCGGGCCGAGGTTCTTCTTCATCTCCCAGTCCACCTCGGAAACGGCCTGGGCGTCGAAGCCGATGCCGGCCATCTGCACGAAGGAGCGGCCGTTGGCCCGCGCCAGGTCCACCTGCCGGCAGTGCCCCGCCGCGATGATCTCCCAGGCGCGGGCCACGCGGTTGCCGGGGATGCCGAGCTCGGCGGCGAACACGTTCATCGTTCCCAGCGGCATCAGCCCGAGGCGCACGTCGGGGTTCCCCGCCTCTACCAGCCCGTTGACCACCTCGTTGACCGTGCCGTCCCCGCCGCCGGCCACGACGGTGCGGAACCCGGCGGCGACGGCCTCGCGCGCCAGCCGGCCGGCGTCCCCCGGTCCGGTGGTCAACTCCACGACGGCCCCCCGCGGCAGCAGGGAGGCGACGCGGTCGCGCCGGCGCCGGGCGCGGTCCCCCTGCGCGGCGGGGTTGAGGATGACGAAGGGGCGGCGCGGCAAGAGGGAGCGAGGGTGGCGGGTGGCGGGTGGGGCAGCGGTGGACCGAAGAAGGAACCGTGCCACCCCGCGAGGCGGCATTCCTCTACCGGCAACCCGCCCCCCGCAACCCGCAACACGGCCCTTCCCAACGGCGTCCCTCCCCGCTACGCTCCGCGTCGTGAAGCGAAAAACCCCCTGGCGTCTGGCCGGGACCGGCGCGGTGGCGCTGCTGGTCCTGGCGGGACTGCTGTTGTTGCTGGCCAACCTCACCGTGCAGAGCCGGGGCGTGCAGGAGCGCCTGCGCGCGGAGCTCGCCGGCGCCCTGCGGATGCCCGTGGCCCTGCGAAAGACGACCTTCACCCCCTGGGAGGGCCTCCGCATTGACGGCATCCGCGCCGCGCCCGCCGACGGGGCGGGGGCGGGTGGGGTGGAGCTGTCCGCGGAGAGTTTCCGCGCGCGGCTGGCGCTCTGGCCGCTGGTCCGCGAGCGGCGGGTCGTCGTGCGCGACGTGCTCTTCGACCGCCCGGCGCTGGCCTGGACGCAGACGGACGCCGGCGGCTGGCGCTGGTCCGGCGCCCGGCCCGTGCC
>CAXTFX010000403.1:0-4520 GCA_964243185.1 uncultured Chthoniobacterales bacterium | reverse complement strand
TCATGCTGGTGAGCCTGAGCCTGGTGAAGCTCCAGGGCGCCAAGGTGGACCTGCCGCCTGCCGGCAAGCCCCTGAAGGATGATCCCGACAAGAAGCCGGAGTTCGTCACCGTCAGCCTGGAGAAAACCGGACGCTTGATCTGGGCCAACGCCGCCACCAAGGGCAAGGAGACCCTGACCGTGGAGGAGCTTCTCCAGCACGCCCGCGCCCTCTACGGCCAGAACAAGGAGGCGAAAGTCTTCGTGAACGGGGACGGGGACGTGCCCTACGGCGATGTGCTCGGGGTCATGGACCGCCTGCGCCGCTCCGGGCTGACGAAAGTCACCTTTGCCACCAAGGCTTATACCGGCGCGCCCACGGCCTCCGCCCCGGCTGCCTCCGGCGCGCCTGCGCCTACTCCCGCCCCCCCCGCCCCGGCGCCCGGATCGTAGGGCGCATCCAAACCCCACCAACATACTATTTCTATGAGTTCAGGTTCCTCCGGCCCGCACAAAAAGGTCCGCATCGAGATCATCCCGCTGATTGACATCATGTTCTTTCTGCTCGCCAGCTTCATGCTGGTGAGCCTGAGCCTGGTGAAGCTCCAGGGCGCCAAGGTGGACCTGCCCCCGGCGGGTAAACCGTTCACCGACGAGATCAAGAAACCCGATTTCACTACCGTCAGCGTAGACAAAACTGGCAACCTGATTTGGACGAAGAACGGCGCCAAGGACAAGGAGAACATCAGCGTGGAGGAGTTGGGTAAACGCGCCCGCCTGCTCTACAACCAGAGCAAGGAATCCAAGGTCTTCATCAACGCAGATAAGGACGTGCCCTACCGCGAGGTCCTCAGCGTCATGGACCGCCTGCGCCGCTCCGGGCTGACGAAAGTCACCTTTGCCACCAAGGCCCTCCCTGGCACGACTCCGGGCGGGTCGGCCCCGGCCGCGCCGGCCACCCCTTAACCTTTTCGTAGCAGCATCACCCCGCGACCTGCGGGCCTAACTCCGGTTCAACCAGCCGGCCTCAAACGATGGAAACGCAATACACTCTCTACCGGAAATCCGCCAAGATTCGCATCGCCATCGCGGCGGTGCTCTCGGTGCTAGTGCACGTTGGAATGGTGGCAGGATCGAAGTTCGTGCCCGCGCGCCAGCCACCGCAAGTTACCCAGGATGAAGGCGACGCCCAGATCGGCGACCCCGACGTAGCTGAACTCGTCGTTCCCTACGACCAGCCGGAGGAGACGCCCCCGCCGGACGAGCCCACGCCGCCCCCGGAGGAGACCCCGGAGCCGGAGGAGACGCCTCCGCCGGTGGAGGACATGACTTTCGCCGAGCCGACGCCCGAGGCGACCCCCGAGAAGCCCAAGCCCAAGCCGGCCGCCCCAAAGTTCACCGGCCCGATCCCGGAAGGCGCCAAGCGAGGCCCAGTCTTCGTGCCCGGCGTCGTGGGCGGCAACCCTAACGGCAAGAAGCCCACGGGCACCCCCGGCGCGTCCAACGTCGGCTGGAAAACCCCCAAACCGCCTTACCCCGCCCAGGCAAAAGCGATGCGCGCGCAGGGGGAGACGGCCGTGACCTTCAGCACGGATGGCGGCGGGAACGTCACCAGCGTGACCATTTCCAAATCGGCCGGGGCCATTTTGGATAACTACACCCGCAGCTACGTGCGCTCGAACTGGAAGGGCCCGCCGAACGCCACGAAGACGACCAGCTTCGTGTACCAACTGCGCTAGGCTGGGGTGTAGCGTGGTGGTGGGATGGACGACGGGACAGACCGCCCGCCCGGATGGTGCCTCCGGGCGGGCGGTTGTCATTTGGCTTGGACCGTTGCCGGCAGGGTCAGCGAACGACGATTTGGGCGAGAGGATTCCCGTGCCCAACGAACCCCATCTTTCCCGTGACCAGCGCACTGCCGCTAGAATCCCGACCCGCCGCCCGTTCCGACGGTCCAGCCCAGCGCCCAGTATCGTCCAAACACCCGTCTCTGGGTGAGTAGGTAGGCAGCCACCGCGCCCGGTGGGGGCTGGGACGCGCGTGTGACGGACAGGTGCCGCCGCACCGCACACCACACCGCGCCGCGGCTGCCGTCCGACGGTGGCGGGCGCGCGCGACCCACCCGGCCGCCGATTCTGCCGCTTCCCTGTTTTTCTATGCCCGACGCCACGACGCCCGCCACGGCCCGCCCCCGCATCCCGACCGCCACCTACCGGCTCCAGTTCCACGCGGGGTTCACCTTCAACGACGTCCGCGCGCTCCTGCCCTACCTGGAAGCCCTCGGGGTTTCCGACGTTTACGCTTCGCCCTTCTTCCAGGCGGCGCCGGGGTCCACCCACGGCTACGACATCGTGGACCATAACCGGCTCAACCCCGAGATCGGCACCGACGCGGAGTTCGACGCCCTCGCCGCCGACCTGCGTGCCCGCGGCCTGGGCCTCATCGCCGACTTCGTGCCCAACCACATGGGCATCGGCCAGCCCACCAACCTCTGGTGGATGGACGTGTTGGAGAACGGCCCCTCCTCCGCTTACGCCCGCTGTTTCGACATTGACTTCCACCCCGCCAAGCACGGCCTCAACGACCGGGTGCTCCTGCCCATCCTCGGGGACCAATACGGCCGCGTCCTAGAGGCGGGCGAGTTCCGCTTGTCCTTCGAGGAGGGCGCCTTCTGGCTGCACTACTACGAGACCCGGCTGCCGGTGAACCCGCGCAGCTATCCCCAGATCCTCCGGGTCGTTCTCGAAGCCCTCGGCGGCGGCGCCACGGCGGCAAACGCTCCCGACACGCTCGGGGCGCCGTTCACGCCCGAGAACGTTCACCTGTTGGAACTCCAGAGTATCCTCACCGGCCTGGACCACCTGCCCGCGCGCACGGAGACCGACCCGCAGAGGATCACCGAGCGCGCCCGGGAGAAAGAGGTGATCAAGGGCCGCCTGTTCCGCCTGTCCGAAATTTACCCCGAGGTTCACGACGCCATTGAGCACGCGATGGCGCGGTTCGCAGGAACCCCCGGGGACGCGCGCTCCTTCGACGCCCTGGACCGGCTCATCTCCCAACAGGCCTACCGCCTGGCCTACTGGCGCGTCGCGGCGGAGGAGATCAACTACCGCCGCTTCTTCGACATCAACAGCCTCGCCGCCATCCGCATGGAGGAGCCCGTGGTCTTTGACACCACCCACCAGCTCCTCTGGAAACTCCTCGCCCGCGGCGCCGTCACCGGCCTGCGGATTGACCACCCGGACGGCCTCTACGACCCGCGCGGCTACTTCACCGCGCTCCAGGAGGGCTTCGCCCGCGCCACGGGCCAGACGCTCCCGGAGGACGGCCGCGGCCTTTACCTGCTCGGGGAGAAAATCCTCGTTGGCGAGGAGGACCTCCGCCGGGACTGGCCCGTCCACGGCACCACGGGCTACGACTTCACCATCCAGGCCGTTTCCCTGCTCGTGGACCCCGACGCCGAGCGCGCCTTCTCGCGGACCTACCGCGAGTTCATTGACCGCCACGTCCACTACCCGACGCTGGTGTACGAGAAGAAGCGCCTCATCATGCGCCTGTCCCTGGCGAACGACGTCAACGTCCTCGGCGCCATGCTCGACCGGATCTCCGAGCGCAACCGGCTCACGCGCGACTACACCCTCAACGCCCTGACCGCCGTCGTCCGCGAGGTGATCGCCTGCTTCCCGGTCTATCGCACCTACCTCGTGCCCGGCGCCCCGCCCACCGACGCCGACCGCTACGTCGTCGCCCGCGCGGTGGCCGCGGCCAAGCGCCGCAACCCCGCGACCGAGATTTCCATCTTCGACTTTCTCCGCGACATCCTCCTGTTCAAGTTCCCCGCGGACTTCGACGCGGACGGCCGCCGCGAGCACGAGGCGTTCGTGATGAAGTTCCAGCAATGCACCGGCCCCATCATGGCCAAAGGTCTGGAGGACACCGCCTTCTACATCTTCAACCGCCTGGTCGCCCTGAACGAGGTCGGCGGGGAACCCGACAACTTCGGCACCACGCCCGAGCACTTCCACGCCCAGTGCCGCCGCCGCCGCGCCGGCTGGCCGCACGCCATGCTGGGCACCTCCACCCACGACACCAAACGCAGCGAGGACACCCGCACTCGCATCGCCGCCCTCTCGGAACTTCCCCGCGAATGGGCCGAGGCGCTGGCCGCCTGGAGCGCGGCCAACGCCCCGCTCAAAACCGCCGTGGACGGGGAGAGCGCGCCCGACGCGAACGAGGAATACGGCCTCTACCAGACCCTGCTCGGGACGTGGCCGCACGCCGGTTTCGCCAACGCCGCGGAGGTCGCCGCCTACGTCACCCGCCTCCAGGATTACATGACCAAGGCCATCAAGGAAGCCAAGGTCAACTCCTCCTGGATCCAGCCCAACGAGGCCTGGGACGAGGCGACGCGCCGGTTCATCGCCGCCCTGCTCGCGGGGGCCGAGGACCCCGCCGACCCGAGCCCCTTCCGGCGCGGGGTCCGCGCCCTGGCTGCTCGCGTGGCCGCCTTGGGCGCCCTGAATTCGCTCACGCAGGTCATCC
>CAXTFX010000402.1:0-4524 GCA_964243185.1 uncultured Chthoniobacterales bacterium | reverse complement strand
CGGGCAAGGGGACGCCGGGGCGCACGCGGGCGAGGTCGTGCCGCTGCCAACGGGGAGTCGTCATGTGGCCGCGAGGACCCAGGCGACGATCTGCCGCGCCAGGGGCGGCAGGTTCAACGTGGGCGATGCCGGCGCGAGGGCCGCCGTGAGCCGGGCCGGCAGCGCCTCGTCCACCGGCCAGAGCGCCTGCACGCCGCCGAGGGCGACGTAGTTCTCCACGCCGGGGGCGAACACGGGGGAGACGCGCGCCAGCTCCTCCAGCCGTTCGCGCGGCAGCTTGGTCACGCGCTCCATCGCGGGCAGGGCCATCACGCGCACGTTCGCCGTGGGCAGGGCGAAGACGGCGTCGGCCATTAGCCCGAAGGACAGGAACCCGCCGGAAACGGCTTCGTCATAGACCAGGGACACGATCCGGTGGCCGGCGCGGCGGGCGACTTCGAGGGACTTGGCGAGGTGGGCGAGGTAGCCGTTGACCCCGAGCAGCTCGTCGCGCCGGGAGAGCCGTTGGCCGCGGGTGTCCACGAGCAGGAAGATGGGGCGGCCGGGGTGTTCGCGGACGGTGGCGAGGACGCCGCCCGCGAGCGTGAGGGCGAGCTCGACACCGACGGCCGCGTGGTCGGTTGTGCCGAGGATGGCGACGGTGCGGCCGTCGGCGAGCTGGCCGGTGCCGGCGAGGGCGTCACCGTCGCGGGCGATGTCGCAGCCGGCGGGGAACAAGTTCGGGGGGAGGGCCGCCGGGTCAGCCGCCGACGGCGCATAGGTCCGCTGGGTCTCATGGGACTGGGGGGACCCATGATCCGAAACGGCGGGCGACTCGCTAAGACGCGCCGCGAGCCGCCCGTGTTCGCGCTCTTCGTTTTCCAGGGTGAGGCCCGCGGCCGGCTGCGCCATCAACCCCAGCGCCGCGGTGCGGAACGCCGCCACGTCGTCCTCGACCATCGGGCCCGCCTCGCCCTGCGCGGCGCGGTGCTTGCCGCCGGTCGTTTGCCAGACCAGCGGGCGGTCGCGGGAGTCGAACTCCTCCACGCCCATCGCGCTCTCGATCACCTCCGGGCCGCTCAACCCCATCCGGCCCTCCTCGGAGATGACGACGGCCTCGCAACACCGCGCCACGATGCCGCAGCCGCCGAAGCAGCCGAACGGCCCGCCGACCAGCGCCAGCACGCGCACGCCCTCCGCCCGCGCCGCCAGCAGCGCGCGCAGGATGCCGCCGACGGCGATCAGCCCGGCGTTGGCTTCGTGCAGGCGCACGCCGCCGCTTTCCAGCAGCAGCAGCACGGCATCCGGCCGGTCGCGGCGGGCGCGCTCCAGCAGGCCGGCGATCTTCGCGCCGTGCACCTCGCCGACGGAGCCGCCGATGAACCCGCCCTCCTGCGCGGCGACCAGGACCGTCTTCCCGTCCAACCGGCCGGCGCCGATGACCACGCCGTCGTCAAACGCGCCGACCACCCCGAGCGCGCCGAGGTGCGGGCTGACGACGCGCTCGGGCGGCGGCAGGAACTCGCGGAAGCTCCCCGCGTCCAGCAGCGCGGCGACGCGGCGGCGGGCGGTGGACTCGTAGAACGAATGCCGGGTCGGCGCGGGCGCGGGCGCTTCCGTGACGACGGGCGAGGGCGACGGCGCGGCGGCGGTCGGGTTGGACACGTCGTGGGGGGGCGTCATGGCGAACGAAACTCGCGCCACGCCTGTTCGAGCCGCAGGGCGACGACGGCGGGCGTGGCCCCGGCGTCGTGAACGGTGAACCGCAGGCCGGCGAGCGCGTCGCGGTGCTGGTCGAAGAACTCGGCCACCACCGCGGCCCAGACCTCGCCGAAGCCGTGCGCGGAGGTTTCCACGTCCACGCGGCATTCCCCGGCGGGTTCGACGAGGACTTCGAGGTTGCCGGAGGCGAGCACGCCGACGAGCGCCCAGGGCCGGGCGGGGGCGGCCGGCAGGGAGGGGGTGAGGGGGTTGAAGGTAAAAATTTCCATGCGGGAATTAGGCCCGGACGATCCGCACCCCAGCGATTGCCATGCGCCAACGTGCCATTGGCAATATCCGGCGTGCGGTTCGCTTTCGACAACGTGCGATTGCCAATCGCACGCCGGATATTGCCAATGGCACGGCGTCCATTCGCTCTCGCGGAGGTGCGATGAACAATCGCCGGTGCGTGCGAAGCCCGCATGGCCGGACCCGGGGGATGGGAGGGGCGGCGTTCACCAGTTGCGGAAACGTTTCGGCGGTTGGTAGAGCCCGCCGGACCAGCGGACGATCTCGCGCATGGAACGGGCGGCGAGCAGGTCGCGGGTGGCCTCGCGCGGGTCAATGCCGAGGTCGGAGGCGCGTTGGACGATGCCGCGGCGGCGCAGGTCCTCCGTCGCGGTCCGGTCCCGGCCGCGGCCAACGGGGGTGAACCCGGCGACGGCGCGGACGGCGGCCTCGCGCTCCGCCGGCCCCCGGCAGCGCAGGAGGTGGGCGATGCCCTCCTCGGTGACGAGGTGGGTCACGTCGTCGCCGTAGATCATCACGGGGGGCAGGGGCAGCCCGGCGGTTTCGGCGAGTTCCCAGGCGTCGAGCCGTTCCACGAACGCGGGCTTCATGCCGGCGCGGAAGGACTCGACCATCTGGACGACCAGCTTTCTGCCGCGCGGGATTTTGTCCGCAGATTTCCGCAGATTTTCAGAGGGGTTTTGTTCGGGGACCCCTTCAGAAAAATCTGCGTCAACCTGTGTAATCCGTGGACGAGGATCGTCGTAGCTCTCGCGCCCCGCCCTCAAAAATGCGGGGGTCGTGTGCCGTCGGCCTCTGGGGTCGCTACCCATGTTCGGCGCGCCGCCGAAGCCGGTGATGCGGTCCTTGGTGGCGGTGGAACTGTTCCCCTGAAGGTCGATCTGCAACGTCGAGCCGAAGAAGGCGTCGCAGGCGTAGTGGCCGGCGGCCTGGCAGAAGGCGCGGTTGGAGCGCAGGCTGCCGTCGGCGCCGGTGAAGAAGACGTCGCTCCGGGCGGCGATGTAGTCCTCCATGCCGAGCTCGGAGCCGAAGGAGTGGATGCTCTCCACGAAGCCGCTCTCGATGGCGGGGATCATCGCGGGGTGCGGGTTGAGCGCCCAGTGCGTGCAGATTTTGCCGCGCAGGCCGAGGCGTTCGGCGTAGGTGGGGAGGAGGAGCTCGATGGCCGCGGCGTCGAAGCCGATGCCGTGGTTGAGCCGGCGGACCTCGTAGGGCGCGTAGATGCCGCGGATGACCATCATGGCCATGAGCACCTGGATTTCCGTGATGAGCGCCGGGTCGCGCGTGAACAGGGGCTCGACGAAGAACGGACGCGGACCGGGGACGATGAAGTCCACCCAGTCGCCGGGGATATCCACGCGCGGGAGGGTGTCGCGGACCTCGTTGACCTGCGCGACGACGAGGCCGTTCTTGAAGGCCGTGGCCTCGATGACGGCGGGCGTGTCCTCGGTGTTCGGCCCGGTGTAGAGGTTGCCGGCGCGGTCCGCGGCGACGGCGGCGACGAGGGCGACGCGCGGGGTGAGGTCCACGAAGTAGCGGGCGAAGAGTTCGAGGTAGGTGTGAATGGCGCCGAGCTCGATCTTCCCGGCGTTGAGCAGCTCCGCCAAGCGGCCGGCCTGGGGACCGGAGAACGAGAAATCGAGTTTGCGGGCGAGGCCGCGCTCGAAGACATCCAGGTGCTCCGGCAGCGCGAGGACGCTCTGGACCATGTGCAAATCGCGCACCCGGCCGGGGGCGCAGCCGGCCAGGGCCGTGGCGAGGAAGTCCGCCTGTTTCTGGTTGTTGCCCTCCAGGCAGACGCGGTCCGCCGGTTCGAGGATGGCTTCGAGCAACGCCGTGGCCCGGTCGGCGGGACAGAGCTTGCCGGCGACGTCCGGGACGGCCGCGGCGCGCTCCAACCGGGCGCGGCGGTTCTCGGCGAAGGTGTTCCAGGCGCGGCTCATGTTTCCAAGGTGGATGGCGACGAACGGCGCCAGCCGGCGGCGAGGGTCCTGCGGGTGGTTACCCCTAGCCCGCCGCCGTTGTGCCCACGCGGCACGCAACCCGGCGGCGACCTAGGGATAGGCCGCCCTACCTGGATCATCGCGCCCACCGGGTCAGCCCGAGGCATAAATCAGGGAAAACGCACAGCAGCACGATGGCGATCACCATCAGCCCGATGAACGGCAGCACCCCGCGGACGATCTGCCCCAGCGGGATCTCGGGGGCGATGTTTTTGATGACGAAAATGTTCAATCCCACGGGCGGATGGATCAGCCCCATCTCCATCACGATGGTCATGATGACGCCGAACCACACGAGGTCGAACCCCGCCGCGCGCAACGGCGGCAGGAGGATGGGCGCCGTCATCAGGATGATGGACACCGGCGGCAGGAAGAATCCCAGCAGCAGCACCAGCGTCAGGATGGTGACGAGCAACGCCCACCGCGACAGGTGCAGCGCGACGATGGCCTCCGCCGCCGACTGCGAGATGTGCAGAAAGCTCATCACGTAGGAGTAGAGCAGCGACATGCCGATGATGAACATCAGCATCGT
>CAXTFX010000401.1:1068-4529 GCA_964243185.1 uncultured Chthoniobacterales bacterium | reverse complement strand
GACTTCGGGCTTTGGAACGACATTCTGGTTTCGTCCTTCGGGCTTCGTCATTCCGCGCGAAGCGCGGTCATTTCCAGCGGGTGATCGTCACCGTCGTCCCCTCGCCCGGCGCGGTGCGGATGAGGAACTCGTTGACCAGCCGGCGCGCCCCGCCCAGGCCGAGGCCGAGGCCCTTGCCGGTCGTGAAGCCGTCGCGCAACGCCGCCGCCACGTCCGGGATGCCGGGGCCGTGGTCCTCGAAGGTCACGCGCACCCCGGGTCGGGCGCCGCCCGGGGACAGGGTTTCCAGGCGCACCTCCCCCCCGCCGCCGTAAACGAGGAGGTTGCGCGCCAGCTCGCTGGCCGCGGTGACGATCTTGGTGTTGTTCACCAGGGAGAACCCCGCCTCCCCGGCGGTTTCCCGCACGCGCTGGCGGACCAGGACCACGTCGGCCTGCGACCGGACGGGGATGACCTGCACGGCTGGATGCGGCGTGGGCAACGGGGGAAAAAGGTGGACGGGGCGCCCCGCCGCGCCGGGCGGGGATGGTTCTCTCAGGCGCCGGACGCCAGCAGCCGCATCCCGCGTTCCACGTTGAGCGCGGTGCGGACCCCCTCCAGCGAAAGCCCGAGCTCGACCAGGGTGATGGCCACGGCGGGCTGCATCCCGACGACCACGGTGTCCGCGTCGAGCACGCGGGCGATGGCCGAGATGTTCGCCAGCACGCGGCCGATGAAGGAATCCACGATCTCCAGCGCGGAGATGTCAATGAGCACCCCGCGGGTGCGCCGCCGGGTGATGGCGGTGGCCAGCTCGTCCTGGAGGGTCATCGCCAGGCGGTCGTGCATGTCCACCTGGATGGAAACGAGCAGGTTATCGCCCATGCGGAGGATGGGAATGCGGTCAGCCATGAGGGAGGCGGTTGGGGGAGGCCGGCTACGCCGGCCCCACCTTGAGCCCGAGCTTGCCCAAGGCCACCGCGAAGGCGTCGGCCAGGGACGCCTTGGTGGTGACGCCCGAGAGGTCAATGGCCAGGTGGACCATCGTCTGCGCGATCTGCGGGCGGATGCCGGAGATGATGCAGTCCGCGCCCATGAGCCGGGCGGCGGCGACGGTTTTCAGGAGGTGCTGGGCGACGAGCGTGTCCACCGTCGGCACGCCGGTGATGTCCAGGATGGCGATCTCCGAGCCGGTATCCACGATCTTTTGCAGGAGCGTTTCCATGACCACCTGCGTGCGGTTGCTGTCCAGCGTGCCGATCATCGGCAGCGCCAGGATGCCCGGCCAGAGCGTGACGACCGGGGTGGAAAGTTCCAGCATCTCCTCCTGCTGGCGGGTGATGAACTCCTCGCGGCCCCGGAGGAACGCCTCCGCCGAGAAGAGCCCCAACTGGTCCAGCAGCACGCCGGCGCGCCCGATGGCCTCGAAGGCCGCCGCGGCGTCGCTGACCTCCTGGCGCAGGCGGGCGAAGAGGGGCGGTTTCAAGGAAAATACGAAGGTAGCCGTCTCCGTGGGCGTGAACCCCTGCCGGCTGCGGGAGCGGGACAGGTCCGTGAGGAAATCTCGCGCCTCGGCGAAGGTTGGCCCCTCGATGTCCGTCACCTCGCCGCCCTGGACCGCGCGGGTGAGCAGGGCGAGGAACGACTGGCTTTGCGTCCGCAGCTCGCCCTCTTCGAGGAGGTCCTCCCGCCGGGCCGGGGAGGCGAGTTGCTCGTCCACCCAGGCGGTCAACAGGGCGGCTTGGTGCTTCTTGAGGACGTCGGGGATTTTGGGGTCGGGCATCGGGGGAAAACTGAGGGGCGGGGCGGAGGTGCGGAGTTCCGTCTGACGGCCGGCGGCTCCGAGGGTAGCCTGTTGTAAAAGGGTGCCCGGTTCGCCGCAAGCGCATTCTCGGCGCGCGGGGTCACGCCCCCAGCGCCTCGATCACCTTCCCGAGCGCCCCCGCCAGCCGCGCCCGCGCCGGGCCGAGGCCGCGCACGAACCGGGCGAACGGCCCGGGGCTCGCCGGGTGCGTCGCCAGGTAAACCGGCAGGACCAGGTAGCGCGGACGCTGGCGCGCGGGGTCGAACATCACCCCGCCGGGCACGGGGAAGCTCTGGTCGGCGGCGTCGGAGATCACCCGCAGGGACACCGTGGGCAGCCCGGCCGCCTTCGCCGCGGCGGCGACCCACGCCGTTTCCATGTCCACGGCCAGCGCGCCCCCGGTCGCGGCGTGCAGCGCGGCCTTGGCGGCGGCGGTCTCGACGGCCGCCGCCCGCGTGCAGATCGCGCCGACGTCCAGGGGCTCGCCCGCCAGCGCCGCGCGGACCGGGCCGAGGAGGGCGGGGTCCGTGTGGTTCTCCCCCAGCACGAGGTCGCCCACGCGCACCCCCGGCCGGAGCGCGCCCGCGAAGCCGGAGACGATGAGCCGCCGGAGCCGGGGGGCCGCTTCGGCGAGGAACCGCGCCAGCCGTTCCCGCTGCTCCCCGGTGTCCCCCACCCCGACGTGGACCACCGCAACCTCGGCCGGTCCCCACCGCCCCGCGATGCCCCGCGTCCGGCCGGGGAGCAGCCGGCGGCGCGGCGCCCCCAGCCGCGCCGCGAAGGCCCGGCTCTCGTCCGGCAGCGCGAAGGTGACCACCGTCACGGCGCGGGAGAGCCGGGCGGCGGGGTGAGCGTCACGCGGAGGAAGACCCTGCCGCCGTCCTCCGGCCCGGCGGGGGACGGGTCGGGGGCGGGGGGCTCCAGCGGGCCGACGACTTCCCGCCGGAAGCGGCGCAGGTTGCCCCCGGGCAGGTCCACGAGGAGGTGACGCCCCGCGGCGTCGGTAGCCTGGTCGGTGACGATCCCCCCGCAGCGGGCGGCGAACCCCCGGAGCGCCTCTAACCGGCCGTCGGCCTCCGCGGCGGGGCAGGGCAGCGCCAGGTCCTCGAAGCGCGCGCCGAAGGTGGTCGCCGCCTCGGGCAGCCGCGTCCGGGCGGCCCGCTCCAGCGACTCGCGCAGCCCGGCCAGGGCGGCGTCGGGCGGGGTTTTCGGCGCGGGCCGTTGCCCGAAGAAGTAGGTGACGAACAGGCTCGGCAGACACACGACCGCCACGGGCACGACGAGGAGCTTGAGCCCGAGCCAGAGCCGGCGGTGCGGCGGGTTCGGGCCGACCGGCGGGGCGGCGGGGGACGGGCTTCGAGTCGGGACAGCGGGCATCACTGAAAACAGGCAGGCGGAAGAGCGGGGGAAACATCCAACATCGGACCGCCAACATCCAACGGGGAAGTCGGGGCGGCGGGGGGGCGGGGGGGGCGGCCGTGGTCTATCAGGCCGCCGGCGAAAGCCTTTTTTGTCCGCAGATTACGCAGATTACCGCAGATTTTAAGGCAAGGGGTTCAGAGCTTCCGGTCGTGGCGTTTGCCTGCCTTTCCCCAACCCAAGAAATAATCTGCGTAAATCTGCGTCATCTGCGGACCAAACTCCGGCGCGTCCCACCTTCGCCGGCGGTCCATTCGAG
>CAXTFX010000401.1:0-1058 GCA_964243185.1 uncultured Chthoniobacterales bacterium | reverse complement strand
TTGAACGGGGGCCTCTTCATGTTCCGCCCGCCCTTTCCCGCTTCGCCCGCCCCCCATGCTCTCCCCTCTTCGCCGTGTTGCTCTCCTCGGTGGTCTGCTGCTGCTCGCGCCGTTTCCCGCCGCCACCCGGGCCCAAGCCCCGGGCAGCCCCGCCGCGCAGGCGTTCGCGGGGGCCAACAACCTCTTCAACGGTGGCCAATACGCCGAGGCCCGCGACGCCTACGCGGCCCTGTTGAAGAATTACCCCAGCTTCGAGGCCGCCAACGCCGCCCGGCTCCAGCTCGCCACCGCCCAGTTCCTCACCGCCCAGTTCGACCCCGCCATCAAGGGTCTCCGCGAGCTGCTGGCCTCCCCGACGATGGCGGGCCAAAACGAGCTGCTCGAAGGCGCCGCCGCCCTGCTGCCCGAGGCGCTGGCGCAGCGGGCCACGGCCCTGCCCCCCACCGATCCCGCCGGGCGGAACACGGGCTTCGCCGACGCCGTCAAGGAATACGGCGCCTTCCTGGAACGGTTCCCCCGCGCGGCCGGCGTCCCCGCGGCGCTCTACGGCCGGTCGGTCGCCCAATACCAGATCAGCAAGTTCCCCGAGGCCGTCACCGACCTGCGCCGCATCCAGAAGGAGTTCCCCAACGCGGAAATCGCCGGCGGGGGAAATTTCCTCCTCGCCCTGACCCTGGCCACGCAGGGCCGCGAGGCCGCCAACGCCGAACCGCCGCGGACGGCCGACGCCGGACGATCCTTCGACGAAGCCGAGCGCCTCCTCGCGGCCCTCGCCGGCCGGGCGGACGACCTCGCCCTGGCCAACGACGCGCGCCTCCAGCTCGGCGAGGTCCTCGCCGCCCGCGCCGCCGCCGAGGCCGACGAGAAGACTCGCGCCGACCGGCTCGCCCGCGCGTTGGACGCCTTCAGGTCCGTGGAAACAAAGGCCCCCATCGTGGCCGCGCAGACCGCGCGGATCAACGACCTGAAGGCCCGTCTGCGCGCCAGCGTGGGCAACCCCGCCGCCCTCCGGAGCTTCCAGCAGGCGCTGGTCCGGGAAGCGACCAAGCTCGGCATCC
>CAXTFX010000400.1:0-4558 GCA_964243185.1 uncultured Chthoniobacterales bacterium | reverse complement strand
TGGTGGTAGCCGTTGGCGAAGCGGTGCGCCTCGTCGCGGATGCGCTGGAGCAGGCGCAGGGCGCCGGAATCCTCGGGCAGCCGCAAGGGGGCCGGCCGGCCGGGGCGGTGGATCTCCTCGAACTCCTTGGCCAGGCCGATGATGGGCAACTCGCTCAGGCCGAGGTTCTGGAGTTCCCGGCAGGCGGAGGAAAGCTGGCCCTTGCCGCCGTCCACGATGACGAGGTCGGGCAGGCGGCCGAGGCGCCGGGGCACCGCGGCAGGAGCCGCGGCGGCGGCGGGTTCGGCTTCCGCCAGCGCGTGGGCTTCCAACTCGCGCTCGACCTCGCCGTCGAGTTCGGCGTCGGTCTCGTCGGCGGCGTAGCCGGGGCCGGCGATGAGCACGTCGCCCTGGAGGTTGGCGTTGTGGGCGACGGGCGTCGGTGCGGGGTTGTCGGGGGCGTCGGCTTCGGGCGGGTCGGCGGCGTCGGGGCTGGTGGCGAGGCGCACGAGCGCGTCGTGCGGGTTTTCCTGGGAGAACTCGGCGGCGTCGGGGTGGGCCTCGCCGGCTTCCTTCAACACGCGGGCGTAGCGGCGGCGGACGACCTCGGCCATCGAGGCGAAGTCGTTCTGGCCCTTCACGGTCTGGATGCGGAAGCGGCGGTAGTTGGCCTTGTCGGGCACGCCGTTTTTGAAGACGACCATGCTGGCGACGATGTGGGTGGTGGAGATGTTGGAGATGTCGAAGCACTCCATGACCAGCGGCAGGTGCGGCAGGGAGAGCGCGTCGCCGAGCGCGCGCAGGTCGGCGACGGGGTTGACCGTGGAGGGCAACGAGGCGCGGGTGAAGCGGCGGGCCGGGGCGGTGGTGCGCTTGAGGTCCTCGATCAGGTCGCGCAGTTGGGCGGCCTTCTCGAAGTTCATGCTCTTGGCGGCCTCGCGCATCTGTTCCTCGATCTCCGTGACCATCTCGCGGCCGTGGCCTTCCAGGAAGTCGCAGGCGGAGAGGACGCGCGCCCGGTAGTCATCGCGGGCGATCTTGCCGACGCACGGGGCGGGGCAGTTCTTGATGGTCGGGGCGAGGCAGTGCTTGAAGTCGCTCTCGCCCGGCTCGTAGGGCCGGCAGGAGCGCAGGCCGAAGCGACCGCGCATGTGGTCGAGCGTCGAGCGCAGGGCGCCGGAGTGCGGGAACGGGCCGAAGTAGCGGGCGCCGTCGTCCTTCTTCATGCGCGTGAGCTGGAAGCGCGGGATGGCGTCGTCCGGGTTGACCTTGACGAGGAGGAACCGCTTGTCGTCGCGGAAGGAAACGTTGTAGCGCGGGCGGAACTCTTTGATGAGCCGGCCTTCCAGCAGCAGCGCTTCCGGCTCGGAGCGGACGACGTGAAACTCGAAGTCGAAGACGCTTTCGAGCAGGGCGCGGGTCTTCATGTCGGCGCGGGCCTTGCGGGAGGGCATGAAGTAGCTGCCGACCCGTTTGCGGAGGTCGCGGGCCTTGCCGACGTAGATGACGCGGTTGAGCCGGTCGCGCATGAGATAGACGCCAGGTTTGTGCGGCACGTCGCGGAGCTTCGCCTGGAAGTCGGCCTTCTCCCGGCGCGGGTGGGTGGGCAGGGAGGAGGGGAGCACGGCCTCGTCGTCACCGGGGGCGGGGGCCGGGGCGTCGGGGCGGGGAGGGGGAGTTTGCATGGGAACGACGCGGGGTTTTGTCCGCAGATTACGCCGATTGAAGGTAAGGGTTCGGAGCTTCGGCTAACGGCGTCTCCAGCCTTTCCACACCCCTAAAATAATCTGCGTCATCGGCGTAATCTGCGGACAAGTTTAACCGTGAATCGCGCTCTGAGCTTCGCCTTCCTGCTGGCCGTCACCGGGACCGCCCGTGCCGAGGACGCGCCCCCGCCGGTGGACGAACTCGTGCGCCGGGTGGTCGCCCGGGACGACGCGGCACGGGTGCGGCGCCAGGAACTGGAATACGACCTCGCGCGGGTGACGGAGCGGCTCGACGCCACGGGGAAAGTGACCCAGAGCAAGGCGACGCGCGCCGTCGCCCGCCCGAGCCGGACGGTGGCCTTTTCCCTGGACGTGACCCCCGACGCGAACGCCACGGCGGCGGAACGCATCCAGGCCGCGCAGGAAGCCAGGGAGGGTGAGCGCATCCAGGCCACCATGCGCCTGAGCCGGCTGGCGAGCCACTTCCAGTATGCCATCGAGGGGCGCGAAACCGTGGAGGGTCGGGATTGCTGGGTCCTCGCGTTTCGCCCCCGGCCCGGCGCCCCGGCCGACACGCGGGAGGAGCGCATCATCAATCAATTAACGGGCCGCTTCTGGATTGACCGGGCGACGGACAGCATCGCGCGCTCGGAGGGGCGGCTGCCCGCGCCGGTGTCCATCGCGCTGGTCGTGAGCATGAACCAACTCTCCTTCCAGTTCCGCAGCCAGACGCTGCCCAACGGGGACCTGGGGCCGGAGAGCTTCGGCGTGGAGGTGGAGGTCGCCGCGCCGTTCTACCTGTTCCACCAACGGCAGCGGAGCACGATGCGGAACTACCGGCGGACCGCCTCGCGGGAGTGACGCCGGCCTGATGACGAAGGAACGGCCCGATGACGAACCGGCCTCCGGGCCCGGGGCGGCGGGTTTCCGCCGGCCTCCGCCCTCCGTCGTTCCCCCACCCCAGGGGGTTTGGCTCGCGAGTTGCTGAGATGGCTCGCCAGAGTCGTCTTCGCGCCCTTGCAAACCCCCGATTCCCCCGCTGCTGCCGCGCCGCCGGATTCGCCGTTCGTGCAACGGCGTGCCCGCTTGCTCCTCCACGCGGAGCTGGAGCGGGTGCGCCGCCGGGCGAACGCCCTGTTCGTCGTGCTGCTCATTGACCAGGCGCTGGCCGCCCTGGCGCTGGCGTGGTGGTGGCACGGCAGCCCGGCGGTGATGTGGGCGACGGGGTTGCTCGGCGGGTTGCTGACGGCCGTCCCGTGCTGGGCCATCTGGCGGCGGGGGGAGAAAAAATGGACCCCCCTGGCCGTCGCGGCGGGGCAGATGGGGTTCTCGGCGCTCTTCATCGGCCTGGCCGGTGGGCGGCCGGAGGCGCACTTTCACGTTTTCGTTTCCCTCGCGATGCTGGGTCTCTACCGGGAATGGGGTCCGCTGGCGCTCGGGGCGGCCGTGGCGGTGGGGGACATCCTGGTGCGCGCGGTGTGGTGGCCGGGCAGCCTCTTCGGCCCTGGCGCGGGCGCGGCCCTGTGGTTGGGCCCGCACGGGACGGACCCGCGCTGGCTGGTGCACACCGGCTGGGTGGCGGGCACGCTGGGCTTCCTGCTCTTCGGCCTCCGCGGCGCCCGGGCGGAGATGCGCGCCGCGGCGGCGCGGCAGGCCCACTTGGAAGACGCGCAGGGGCCCATCGAGAGCGTCGTCGCCGCGCGCACCACGCAGGTCGTCGAGGCGAACCGCAAGCTCGCCGCGCAGATCACGGAGCGCACCCGGGTCGAGCAGGACCTCCTCAACGTCCGGGCCGACCAGGACCGCCGTTTGCAGGAGCGCAACGTGGAGATCGCCAAGCTGCGCGCCGAGCTGGCGCGGGAAACCGCCGGCGCCAGGTCCTCCCGGGAGGAGGCCTACCGCGGCAAGCACCGTTACCGTTTTCTCCTCGACAACCTGCCGCAGCCCGCCTGGACGGCGCGGCCGGACGGGACGCCCGAGAGCTTCAACGCCGCCTTTTGCGATTACGCCGGCCTGACCGTCGAGCAGGCCCTGGAATGGGGTTGGAAAGCAACCGTCCACCCCGACGACCTCGGCCCGCACCTCCAGGGCTGGGAACACGCCGTGGCCACAGGTGAACCCTACGAGCGCGACGTGCGCCTGCGCGGCGGCCACGACGGCGCCTACCGCTGGCACCACCTCCGCATCCGGCCGCTGGTGGACGAGGGCACCGGCCGCACCCTGCAATGGTTCGGCGCCGGCGTTGACACGGACGCCGCCCGCCTGGCCGCCGGGGCCCTGCGCGCGGGCGAGGAACGCCTGGATGCGCTGGTGCGGACCAGCGGCGTCCTGGTCTGGAGCACGGACGCGGAGGGCCGCGTGGAAAACGACCTGCCCGGGTGGCGCGCGGCCACGGGCCAGACCTGGGAGCAGCTCCGGGGCTTCGGCTGGCTGGAGGCCATCCACCCCGAGGACCGCGCCCGCACCGCCGAACGCTGGATGGCCGCCGTCGCGGCCCGCACGATGTTCGAGACGGAGTTCCGCGTGCAGACCGCCGACGGCGGCTGGCGCCATTACCACTCCCGCGCGATGCCCCTGCTCGAACCCGACGATGCCATCCGCGAATGGCTCGGCGCCGTGACCGACGTTTCCGCCCGGCGCGAGGCGGAAGCCGCCGTGGGCCGGGCCCGGGAGGAGCTCGACGTGCGCGTGGCCCAGCGCACCGAGCAGTTGACCGAGATGAACCGGCTCCTGCACGAGCAGGTCATGGAGCGCAAGCACATCGAGGCGGAGCTGGCCAACGCCCGGGACGCCGCCGAGCGCTCCAACAAGCTCAAGGGCGAGTTCCTGGCCACGATGTCCCACGAGATCCGCACGCCCATGAACGGCGTCAT
>CAXTFX010000399.1:0-4564 GCA_964243185.1 uncultured Chthoniobacterales bacterium | reverse complement strand
ACGAGATCCGCACGCCGCTCAACGGCATCGTCGGCATGGCGGGCCTGCTGCGGGAACGCCCCCTGGACGCGGAGGCCCAGGATTGCGCGGGGACCATTGACACCTGCGCGGAGGCGCTCCTGGGCGTCATCAACGACGTGCTGGACTTTTCCAAGATCGAGGCCGGCCGGCTGTCCTTCGCCGACGCCCCCTTCGACCTGCGGGAAACCCTCGACGGGACCCTGACCATCCTCGCCGGACGCGCTTCCTCCAAGGGCCTGGAGCTCAACGCGCTGGTGTCCAGCGACGTGCCCGCCGGTCTGGTCGGCGACGCCGGCCGGTTGCGCCAGGTGCTCCTCAACCTCCTCGGCAACGCCGTGAAGTTCACCGGCCACGGGGAGGTCACCCTGCACGTCGCCCACGCCCTCCACCCCCCGCCCGGCGGGGCGGGCCCGGGTGCCGTGACCCTGCGGTTTGAAGTCCGCGACACCGGCATCGGCATCGCGCCGGAGGGCCGGGGGCGGCTCTTCCAGGCCTTCTCGCAGGTGGACGGCTCCAACACCCGGCGCTTCGGCGGGACCGGCCTGGGGCTGGCCATCTCCAAGGAGCTCGTCGCGCGCATGGACGGGGACATCGGCGTGGAAAGCGTCTCCGGGGTAGGCTCGACGTTCTGGTTTACCGCCCGGTTCGCGACGGACCCCACCCAGGACGGGGTGCGCGCCAACTCCCTGCCCCCGGCTGCGGCCGGGCTCCTGGGCGGCTGGCGCGTCCTCCTGGCCGGGGACCCCGCGGCCGACCGGCGTCACGTCCAGCAGATGTTCACCAACTGGGGGTTGTTCCACCAGAACGCCGACGACGGGCACCGCGCCCTGGCCATGCTCCGGCTGGCCGCCGCCGCCGGCCGGCCCTTTCACGCCGCCCTGCTCGACGCGGACCTCCCCGGACTCTCCGGCCGCGCCCTCGCCGCGGAGGTGCGGGCGGACGCGGCGGTGGCCGGCACCCGGCTGGTCCTCCTCTCCGACACCCCTCCTGGCACCGGCGCGGCGCTCCCGGGGGGGGACTTCGACGCCGGGCTGCCCCGGCCCGCGCGCTCCCGGCTGCTGCTGGAAACCCTGCGCCGGCTCGCCGTCACCCCACCCCGCCGCGCCGCGGTGCCGCCGCCCCCCGCGCCACCCGCCCCGGAGCTCTCCGCCACTCCCCGCGCCCCCGGCGGGGGCGGCCCCCGGGTGCTCCTGGCGGAGGATAACCCCATCAACCGCAAGGTCGCCCTGCGCCAGCTCGCCAACCTGGGCTGCCAGGCGACGGCCGCCCGCAACGGCCGGGAGCTGCTCACCCTGGTGGCGGGCGGGGACCATTTCGACATCATCCTGATGGACATCCAGATGCCCGAGCTGGACGGCTACGAGACCACCCGCCAGCTCCGCGCCCGCTTCTGGGCCGCCGGGGTCGGCCCGCCCGTCGTCGCCATGACGGCCAACGCGATGGAGGGCGACCGGGAGAAGTGCCTCGCCGCCGGCATGGACGATTACCTGTCCAAACCCGTCAAGCAGGACGCCCTGGAAGCCGTGCTCCGGCGCTGGCTGCCCCCGCGGGCCGGGTTCGCCGACGACCGACCCCGCGACCGGCAAGTGGCGTCCGTGGGGTGAGGGCGGCGGCGAAACCGCCGCTCACTCCGCGACCTCCCGCGGCGCGGGGCGGTCCGCCGGGGCCAGGCGGCGGGCGTAGAAGCCATCGTTCGCCCCGAGGTATTGGCGGGCGAAGTCGAATCCCGCCAGGTTGTAGATCTCGCGTTGCAACCAGAACAGGGAGCGCACGGGCAGCCGGTTCGCGTCGTCCCGCCAGGCTCCGACGTGAACCATGCGGGCCAGGTGGCGACGGTATTCGTAACTGGCGTTAACGGTCCCCACGGCGAGCACAGCCACCGCGACCGCGACGGCCGCCCAACGGCGCCGGGCGCGGTCGTGAAACATACGCAGGGCCAGCACCTGGAGCGCGAACAGCGCCGGCAACCCGGCGCGCATCACCAGGTCGTTGAAGTAGCCGTAGTGACAGCAGGGGAGCACGAGCAGCGTCCCGACGGTGAGCGCCAGCAGCAACCGCTCCCCGGGCGCCCCGGTTCCCCGTCTCATGGACCACGCGACCGCGGCGGCCAGCAAGACAAATTCCAGCAGCACGAACGCGAGGTAGAGCGCCCCGAAGGACACCCCGGCCTGATCGAGCAAGGGAGCTGGCATCCGGCCCGGCACGATTTCCAGGGCGGCGGGCAAGCGGAAGGGCTCCAGCCGCGCCGAGTAATATGCCGCCCCGGCGAGGCCGACGACGACCCCCGCCATGTTCGCGGGCTTCAGGAGCTGCCGCGCGACCCGGCCCGCCCGCTGGAAAACCAGCATCCCGGCGACGACCGGGGCCAACCCCACCGTGGCCAACGGGGACCACAGCACGGACAGCCCCAGGGGCAGCAGCCAACGTTCACCCCAGGGCGGGGTCCCCTCATCCCGGCCTTCGCCACCCGCGACGGGCAGCCACCCGTCCAGCAGCAGGGCAGTCGGCAGCCACGCCCCGAGCGCCTGGTGCGGCGCCCAGAAGAGGGCGGCCGCGTTCGCCGGATACTGGAAGAGTTGCGCCCACCACTCGAGGTCGTTCCAAAAGCCGTAACCCGGCGGCAGCCCGAGCCGCAGGTTCATCCCGATCTGCCCCACCACGTCCATCCCGGAGAACAAAAAGAGCATCCCGGCGGCCCGCCACCAGCCGAGGCGCGTTCTGCCGCCCAACAGCCACAGCCAGCCGAGCGCGAGCAGCGTTCCCGCGAGCACCGTCAGCGCGAGGGTCTGTTGGGCGGCGAACCAGCTTCCCGTCCACTTGCCCACCAGGGCCGCGGGCAGGTAGAAACAGACGTAATAAACCAGCACGACCGGACCGGCGGAGGTCGCGTAAGCCACGGGCCAGGGTCGCTCGATCAGGTCGTGGAGAATGGTGTCGTGTTTGAACCAGTCGTTATCCCCGGACCCCCAGCCGCCCGCCCCGGACAGACCCACCAGCACCAGCGCGGGCAGGAGACCCCCGACGCACAGGGCGCCCACGCTGACCCTCATCCCCGGGGTCGCGGCGCGGGACCCCGACGGCGCCCGGTTCCAGCCGACCCGATACAGGGCCCACCCCAGCAGGGCGACGGCCGGCCACGCCAGGGTCGGCCGCAGCCAGCCCACGAGGAACACCGCCGCCGGCAGACCCAGGAAGAGCCACGTCGCACGACGAATAACGGCGGCCAGGGCCGAGGCGGGAAGGCCGGGAAACGCGCGCATCGGAGGGGTCGTCACTCCCCCACCCCGGTGGCCGGGTGCTGGGGTTTCGCCGGCTCGGGCTCCGTTTCCGCGTCGTTGAGCGCGTTGATGAGCAGCCGCAAGCGGCCGAAATCACGCCGGTTGGGCGTGAACACGAGCCGGGGCAGGTGGGAGATTTCCGGCTCGTTCTTCTCCTGCCGCAGCGCCCCGCCCTGCACGAAGTGCCCCGCGCGCAGGATGTCCGCGAACTCCGCGTTGATCCCGTCCAGCGCTCCCCGGATCAGCCGGCGCGCGAGCCGCATGTGCATCTGCTGGCCGACGTAACGTCTGCTCTTGTAGTTGTGGTAAGAGTGCGGCACCTCGTGGACGGCGGCGTCCAGGTCCGGCGTGACCTTGAAAAAATCGTAGTCCGCCGGCGAGATCATCCCCGCCCGCTCGATCTGCTCCCGCACGAAGCGCATCCAGCCGTCCCAGTAGCCGCCGCCGGGCGCGTCCACCATCACCACGGGGATCAGCTTGGCCTTGCCCGTTTGCAGCAGGGTCAGCGCCTCGAAGCCCTCGTCCATCGTCCCGAAACCGCCGGGGAACAGCGCCAGGGCGTGGGACTCCTTCATGAAGTTGAGCTTGCGCGTGAAGAAGTAATTGAAGTTCACCAGCTTCGGGTCGCCCTCGATGGTCGTGTTGGCCGACTGCTCGAAGGGCAGCCGGATGTTCAGCCCGAAGCCGTGGTCGCGCCCCGCCCCGCGCTGGGCCGCGCCCATGATGCCGTCGCCCCCGCCGGTGATGATCATGTAACCGGCCTCGCGCATCCGCCGCGCGAAGGTCTCCGCGGCGACCGCGGCCGGGTGCTCCGGGGCCAGCCGGGCGCTGCCGAAGATCGAGATCTTCCGCGACGCCTCGTAGGGCCGCCACATCCGCGCGGCGTAGCGCAGCTCCTTCAGGGAACGGTTGTAGAGCTTGAGGTCGGCCACCGAGAGCCGGTCGCGGCCCATGCGGAGGACCGTGCCGACCATCTCCTCGACCAGCTCCGGGGAATGGTCCACGCCCCAGCGGCGCACCAGGTCGCGCACGTCGCGGTCAACGCTCTCGATGCCCGTCGGGGGCTGGACCTCGGTGACGGGCGGAGTGGGCTCCGGCTCGGGCACTGGGGACGTCATGAAAAAAGGATGAAGGTTGAAGGATGAGAGTGGAAGGCGGAAGAGAACCGCCCTCGGCCGCCGCGGACGGGGACTCTGCCCTTCATCCTTCATCCTTCAACCCTCATCCTTTTTCCATGATCGTGATCCTCCAGCCCCACACCGACC
>CAXTFX010000398.1:0-4574 GCA_964243185.1 uncultured Chthoniobacterales bacterium | reverse complement strand
GGCCGGCGCCGGCAGCGCGGCGTTCCTGGGAGCCCGCGGCGCGGGGGCCAGCGGCGGCGGAATCCTTGGCCCCGGCCCGAGCAGCGAGGCGTGGCGGCGGGCCGTCGCGGCGGGCGCCGTGACGGGCAGCAGCGGGGGCAGCGACCAGTTCGTCCGCGAGCGGTCCGAGCGTTACCTGCGCGCCATCACCAGCAGCCTGGACGTGTTGAGCCCGCTCTTCAGCGGCGGGCTCGCGGCGGGCACCAGCTCGGCCGGCGGCAGCAGCCCGGGGCGATGAAAGAGGAGATGGTGCTGACGGTGTCGCGGGCGCACTTCGATGCGCTCGGCGCGTTCCAGGGGCTCTGCTTTGACGTGGACCGCTACCTGCCGGCCCTGCTCGACCGGCGGCACAACGGGTTCCTGCCCCGGGCCCGGGCGGAGGCGGACCCGGCGTTCAAGCAGTTGATCCCTTACGTCTTGCTCGTGCATGGCGGGCGGGTGCTGCACTACGTCCGGGGCCGGAAGGGCGGGGAGAGCCGGTTGCACGCCCGCGGCTCCATCGGCGTGGGCGGCCACCTCAACGACGCGGACGAAACCCTGTTTTCCTGGGACGCGGACGCCTACCGCGCCGGGGTCGCGCGGGAGGTGGCGGAGGAGCTGGTGTTACAAACCGCTTACCGCGAGCGCGTGGCGGCCCTGCTCAACGACGACGCCAACGAGGTCGGCCGCGTGCACCTCGGCGTGGTGCACGTCTTCGAGCTGGAAACCGACCGCGTCGCCGCGCGGGAGTCGGCCATCACCCGGATGGAGTTCCTGCCGCCCGAGGGGTTGCGCGCCCGGCGGGGGGACCTGGAAACGTGGTCCCAGCTCTGCGTGGACCGGCTGGACGAGTTGCTGGCCCCGCCCCTGTAGCGGCGCGGTCTATGACCGCCGGCCGTTCGGGCGGAGAACGTCCAATCCAGTCGGCGGTCATAGACCGCCGCTACAGGGGCGCATACCGCCGCCACTCCCGGTCGGTGAAGTGCCACCACTCGCGGTATTGGGCCAGGAACCCGGCGTCCACCATCGCGCGGTGGAGCCGGCGGAGGTTTTCGCCCACGGTCGGGTCCGGGCCGCGGTAGATGCCCACAGCGTCCAACGAGAAGCTGTCGAAGTCCGTCGGCAACGGTCGCTCCCGGCCGGTGGCGAGGTCCACCAGGGTCACGTCCACCGCCGTCCCCCGGGTGTGCATGGAGCCATTGCCCGTGTCCGGGTCTGCCACGTAGCGGCGCTGCCCGACGCGACGCCAGAGCGCGCGCTGGGCCCCGGCGGGGCGGTAGGCGTCCCAGACCTTTAACCCGATCCCCTCCGCTCGCAGCCGCCGCTGGGCGTCGAGGAGCTTGCGCGCGACCGCCGGGCGCAGCAGCCCGGGGAAGTCCGGGGGGTAGAGGGACATCCCGGCCCCGTTTCGCGCGGTGGCGTAGCGGAGTTCCACGATCAGAGTGGGGTCGAGCCGGGCGACCTCCACCAGTTCCCCCGTGGCCACCCGCCGCCGCCAGGGGCCGGGGTCCGGCGCCGCCCGCGCTTGGACGATGCCTCCGGTCAGGAACAGGAGCGCCCATGCGGACCCGAGGCGGGCCACGCGCGTCATGCGGTCAACACGGCCCCCGCCGGGGCGGCGGTGAACGTTAACTCCGTCGCCAGCAGGGCGGCGATCCGGGCGGGGTCTTCCAGGGCCGCGAGCGCGCCGAGACCGGGCAGCTCGCGCACCGTCACGCCCGGGTTGGATCGGCCCAGCCGCAACGCGCGGTCGCGGTCGCGCCCCGGGGCGTGGCTCGGGACCAGGATCAAGGCGGGGCACCGCAACGCGCGGAACTGCCGCTCCAGGCGCACGTCCAGCGCCCCGCGCCACGCGGCGCGCACCGTGAACCCGGCCTGGTATTGCTGCGCGCAGAGCCGGTGCACCTCCACGGCCTCCGCCGTCACCCGCGCCGGGTCGGCGAACAGGCGGGTTTCCAGGTGACGGCGGATGGTCGCGGCGCGAGCGACGAAGTTGCGGTAAACCAGCCGCCCCAGCGTCGGCATCCGCGCCGCGACCCGCAGGGCCGAAGGCGCTTCCGACGCGCCGCGGGGCATGATGCACACCAGCCGGGCGACCAGTTCCGGGCGCTCCGCGGCCAGCCGGGCGCACAGTCCCGCGGCGAGCCCGCGGGCGATGAGCACCACGGGGCCGCCGCCGTCGGCACCGGCCACGTTTTCCAGGAACTCCGCCAGGATGCCGACCTGTCCCGCCGCTCCCGGCACCAGGCGGGGCCGCTCGGATTCCCCGAAGCCGATGAGGTCCGGGGCCACGACCCGGTGCGTCCCGGCGAAGGCCGGCGTGACCTTGGACCATTCGTAGGAGGAGGCCCCCACCCCGATGCCGTGGACGAAAACCAGCGTGGGCCGCCGCGCGCCGGCTCCCCCGCCCCCGTCCGCCTCGTGATAGACCATCCCGCCGCCGCGCGACGGGAACACCCGCGTGGTGAAGGTCGGCGGGGAGATGGCCTCCGGCACGCGCGCGGTGGTCGCCGGCCGGATGAAAAATCGCAGCCCCAGCCACCCCAGCGCGCCGCACAGCCCGGCCCCGAGCCCGAACCGGAGGACGCCCCGGCGCGGGGGCGGTCGGCCGGTCAGCTCACGGTATTTCCAGGGGGTCATGGGGAAGGGGGAAGACTGAAAGACGCGGAGACGCGGAGACCGGCGAAATACGGGCGGGGTAGTGTAACGCGACTTCTTTCTCCGCGTCTCCGCGTCTCCGCGTCTTTCAGTCTTCCAACAGTGTCCGTCCGCTCCCGGTTTCGATGCGGCCGATGCGCCGCGCGCCCCGGCCGGCCGGGGAGGCGAGGACCCGTTCCACGTCCCCCGCCGCGACCACCAGGGCCATGCCGATGCCCATGTTGAAAACTTGATACATCTCGTCGCGCGGGACGTGGCCCAGCTCGCCGAGGTGCTGGAAAATCCGCGGCACGCGCCAGGAGCGTGTTCCGATCACCGCGTCGCAACCGGCCGGCAGGATGCGCGGGACGTTGTCCACCAACCCACCGCCGGTGATGTGCGCGGCGCCCTTGAGCCACCCCGCTCCGTGGAGCGCGGCGACGGCGGGCTGGTAGTTGGGGTGAACGCGCAGGAGCTCCTCGCCCAAGGTCCGGCGCAGGCCGGGCAGGCGGGCGTCGAGGGCGAGCTTTTGCTGCTCGAAGAAGATGCTCCGGGCGAGCGAGTAGCCGTTGGTGTGCAGCCCGTTCCCCGGCAGGCCGAGCACGGTGTCCCCGGGGCGAATCCGGCTGCCGTCGAGCACCTTCGCCCGGTCCACGACGCCGACGACGCAGCCGGCGAGGTCGTATTCCTGGTCCTGGTAGATGCCCGGCATCTGCGCCGTTTCCCCGCCGACCAGCGCGCAGCCGGCCGCCCGGCAGGCCTTGGCCAGACCCGCGATGACGCGCCGAAAAACGTCCGGTTCCAGCCGGCCCGTGCCGAGGTAGTCCAGGAAGAACAGCGGCCGGGCGCCGAGGACGGCGATGTCGTTGACGCAGTGGTTGACGAGGTCCTGCCCGATGGTGTCGTGCCGGTCCAGGGCGAAGGCCAGCTTGAGCTTGGTGCCGACGCCGTCAATGGAGGAGACGAGAACGGGTTCCTGCAGGCCGGAGAAATCGGCCCGGAACAGCCCGCCGAAGCCGCCGATCTTGCCGAGGACGTTGGCGTTGTGCGTCGTGGCGAGCGCGCGGCCGAGCCCGCCCTTGAGCCGGTTACCGAGGTCCACGTCCACGCCAGCGCGGGCGTAAGCTTTAGCGGACGAGGGTGGCGGGGTGCTTTGCGCGCGTTGGGGATTTGCCATTTGCGAAGGGGTAACTTGAGGTTGCAATTTGCGACCTCAAGATTGCAAGCCTTTGCCGTCAAGCGAAAAACCAATACGAGGACGCGGAGGTGGCGGGGGTTGTTGCGGTGGACTGGTTAATTGCCGGATGGCGGCGACCAG
This sequence comes from uncultured Chthoniobacterales bacterium, assembly GCA_964243185.1. Lineage (GTDB taxonomy): Bacteria > Verrucomicrobiota > Verrucomicrobiia > Chthoniobacterales > SZAS-18 > CAXTFX01. The sequence goes on along the minus strand of CAXTFX010000398.1, from coordinate 601 downwards.
AACTTGTAACGCCTGGTCGTGCCCACCGACCCTGAGTTCCAGTTCGTCCAGGCGAGAGGACAGTTCCCGGCTGCTCGCCACCATCGCCTTTAAGCGCACAAAGGCGCGCACAACGTGAACGCTCATTTCCACCGCGCGCGGACTGTTGAGCACGCTGGCGAGCATGATCGCACCGTGTTCCGTGAAGGCATACGGCAGCGTGCGACGACCACCGTGGCGGGGCTTTGACATCACAATTTGTGATGTCAAGTTTGTAACTTCTTCCCGCGTAAGCTGAAAGAGAAAATCTGAAGGGAACCGATCCCGGTTTCGCTTCACCGCCTGATTGAGACGAAAGCCATCCACGCCGAAAATCTCGGCCAGGTCAGGGCCGAGCATCACCCGCTGCCCGCGCACCGCGTGAATGCGGGCCTCGATGGGCACGGTTGGCGGTAGTTCGTCGCTCATGGTCGGCTACTTCAAATCCGCGAACAGATTCGGGTGCCCGTCCGTCGCCACCAGCGTGTTCTCGCGGCCGTGGCGGCGTTCCATGATGAACTTGTCGAGCTGCGGGTCCACCGGCACGGGGTAGTCGCCGGTGAAGCAGGCCAGGCAGAAGTTG
>CAXTFX010000397.1:0-4582 GCA_964243185.1 uncultured Chthoniobacterales bacterium | reverse complement strand
CCGCTGGTGGCCGACGTGACCGACCCCGCCGCCCTGCGCGCGGCGGTGGCGACGGTGGCGGACCGCTTCGGCGGGCTGGACGTGCTGGTCAACAACGCCGCGGCCCTCCAGGTCGGCCCGCTGGAACACATGGACGTGTCGGACTTCGAGACGGCCATGAACACGAACTTCTGGGCGGCCTTTCACGCCGTGCGCGCCGCCCTGCCGCACCTGCGCCGCCGGGCGGGGGCGCGCATCGTCAACGTCGCCAGCTTCGGCGGGGAGGTCGCCGTGCCGCACATGGCGCCCTACAACGTGTCCAAGCACGCGCTGGTGGGCTTTTCCACGTCGTTGCGCGCCGAGCTGGACCGGGAGGGCATCCGCGTGCTGACCGTGACCCCCGGCGTGTTGCGCACGGGCTCGCACGTCAACGTGGATTTCAAGGGCCGGCACGCGGAGGAGTTCGACTGGTTCGCCGGCGGGATGGGTTCCGTGTTCACCTCGATGGGCAACGAGCGCGCCGCCCGGCTGATCCTCGCGGCCTGCCGGGCCGGTCGGCCGTATCTCTCCGTCGGCATCCAGGCCAAGGCGGCGCGGATCTTTAACGGCCTGTTCCCCAACCTGACGGCTTACGCGGCCACGCTGGCGAACCGGCTCATCCTGCCCGACCCGGGCGAGGGCGCGTCGGCCAACGTTTCCCGCAAGGGCCGCGAGAGCCGCGCGCCGGGCTCGACGGAGGACCCGAAGTTCGCCCTGGCGGACGAGGCTACGGCCCGTTTCAACGGCGGGGGGACCAACGGGAAGGACCGGCGGGGATAAGGCCGCGCCCCGGCGGGGCCCCGGGCGCGTGATCTGCTAGTCAGGGGTCGCCAACCGACGAGATGCCATTTTCCTTTCCCCGCGATCCGGCCGGTGCCACCCCCGTGGCCGCCGCCCGCGCCCGCGGGTGGCGGTGGTGGGGCGGAGCGCTGCTCTTTGCCGTGCTGTATCTCGGCACCTCCCGGCTGGGGGTGTTTCTGGCCGATCCGCACACGAACGTCACCCCGGTGTGGCCGGCGTCCGGCCTCGCGCTGGCGGCGCTGCTGCGCTGGGGAGGTCGTTCGTTGTGGGGGCCGCTGGTGGTGGTGGCCCTCGTGGAGTCGGCTTCGGATAACGAGCGTTGGTTGACGATTTTCGCGTCCGCGACGGGAAACATCCTCGGTCCGCTGCTCGGGGCCTGGCTCGTGTCCCGCGTCGCCCGGGGCGCCCGGTGCCTGGAGCGGCCGGCGGACGTGGTGCGCTTCGTCCTGCGCGGGGCGGCCGTGGTGGGCATCGTCAGCGCCACGCTGGGGGTAGGCGGCAGCTTTTTGGCCGGTGACACCCTCCCCGGCCACCTGCCGAGGGACTGGTTCACCTGGTGCGTGTCGGACATGGTGGGCATCCTGCTGCTCGGCCCGGCGCTGTTGGCCTGGTCGGGGCCGGCCGCGGCCGGGTCGCGTTGGCGGTTCACAGCCGCGCGCGCCGGGGAGTCGGCGGCGCTGGGTCTGACGGGGGTGCTGGTCACGCAGGCGGCCTTTGGCGGCTGGCCGTTCCCGGCGCACCATTATTCCCTGGAATACCTCGGCATCCCCGTGCTGATGTGGGCGGCCTTCCGCTTCCCGCGGCGGGGGGTGACGTTGACGGTGGCCGTCCTGGGCGCCCTGGCTCTGGCCGACACGCTGCTGGGCCGCGGCCCCTTCGCCGAGTCGGTGTGGTCCGACCGGGCGGAGTCCCTCGTCTTCCTGCAAGTCTTCCTCGGCTGCACCTCGTTGACGGCGCTGGCCACGGCCGCCGCCGTCCGCGAAAGCCGGGAGCAGGCGGCGGCGCTGGAGGACACCGTGACCCGGCGCACGGCGCAGATCAGCGCCGAGCTCGCCGAGCGCGTCCGGGCCGAGCAGGCCCTGGGGGAGAGCCGGGCGACGCTCCGCTCGGTCATTGACCTGCTCCCCCAGGCGGTCTGGTGGAAGGACCTGGACGGCGTTTACCTGGGCTGCAACCAACTCGTCGTCGCCTCCGCCGGCCTGGAAACCCCGGCGGACCTCGTCGGGAAGACCGACCTCGACCTGCCCTGGGCCGCGGGCCAGGCGCGATTCTTTCGCGCGGTGGACGAGCGGGTCGTCGCCACCGGGCAACCCGAATTGCGATTCGCCCACCAGCAGGAGTTCCCCGGCGGGCGCATGGTCACGCTGGAAACCTCCAAGGTGCCCCTGCGGGACGCCGCCGGCCGGGTCGTCGGCGTCCTGGGCACGTCCGAAGACATCAGCGCGCGGGAGAGCATCGAGGCGGAGCTGCGCGCCGCCCGCGCCGACCTGGAGGTCCGCGTCGCTGAGCGCACCGCCGCCCTGGCCCGGGCCAACGAGCGGCTCCAGGCCGGCGAGGAACGCTTCCGCCGCGCCATCCTCGACGCGCCGATCCCCATCATGCTCCACGCCGAGGACGGCGAGATCCTCACCATCAACCGCGCCTGGACGGCGCTCACCGGCTACCAACACGAGCACATCCCGACGATCACCCACTGGGTGGAGCGCGCTTACCCGCCCGCGCAGCGGGAGGTGCGGCAGAGCACCATCCGGGAACTGCACGACCTCGACCACGCCACCGAGCGGGGCGAGTCCGTGATCCGCACGCTCGACGGCGGCCGGCGCGTCTGGGACTTCTCCTCGGCCCCCCTCGGCCGCCTGCCGGACGGGCGCCGCCTGGTCATCACCTCGGCCAAGGACGTCACCGCGCGCCGGCAGGACGAGGACGCCCTGCGCGCGAGCGAGGAGCGCCTGCTCCTGGCGCTGGGTGCCGGCCACATGAGCGTCTGGCAGTTTGACGTCGCGGGCGGGCGCATCGTCTGGAGCGCCAGCGCGCGGCCGGACGGGCAGGGGTGGACCGCCGACGCTTTCCCGGCCACGTTCGAGGCGTTCACCGAGGACGTGGTGGCGGAGGACCGGCCGATGGTCCGGGAGTGCATCGCGCGCTGCATCGCCGAGCGCGCCCCGATGAGCGTGCAATACCGCTTCCTGCGTCGCCGCGACGGCCAGGTGCGCTGGCTGGACAGCCGCGCCCAACCGCGTCTCGGTGCCACCGGCCGCGTGGAGGCCATCACCGGGCTAACCCAGGACATCACCGCCCGCCGCGCGGCCGAGGACGCCCTGCGCGCCGCCATGACCGAAGCCGAGCGGGCCAATGCCGCCAAGAGCGAGTTCCTGTCCCGGATGTCGCACGAGCTGCGGACGCCCCTCAACGCCATCCTCGGCTTCGGCCAGTTGCTCGAGCTGGCCGACCTGGAGCCCAAGCACGTTCAGAGCGTGGAGCACATCCTGCGCGGGGGCCGCCACCTGCTCGGCCTCATTGACGAGGTGCTCGACATCGCCCGCATCGAGAGCGGCCAACTCACCCTGCTCTTCGAGCCCGTCCACGCGGGGGAGCTGATGGCCGAAACCGTCAACCTGCTGCGCCCGCTGGCCGCCAGCCACGACGTGCGGGTGCGCCCCGGCGGGCTGGGCGGTCAGCCCCTCGTGGGCGCCTCCTCCACCCACATCCTCGCCGACCGCCAGCGGCTCAAGCAGGTGTTGCTCAACCTGTTGTCCAACGCCGTCAAATACAACCGCCCCCACGGGGAGGTGTTCGTGTCCTGCCGTTCCGCCCCGGGCCGGCGCCTCTGCCTGGAGGTTCGGGACACCGGCCGGGGCTTCGCGCCGGAGGACCTGGCCCGGCTCTTCACGCCGTTCGAGCGCTTCGGCGCCGAGCGCGACGGCATCGAGGGCACGGGCATCGGGCTAGTCATCGCCCGGCGGCTGGTCGAGTCCATGGGCGGGCGCATCTTCGTGGAGAGCACCCCCGGCGTGGGCAGCACGTTCCGCGTCGAGCTGGCCTGCACCGCGCCGCCCGAAGACCTGACCGGGGGAGAGAGACCGTTCCCCGCGCCGGGCGACTTCCGCGACGCGGCGCACGCCTCCCTGCCGGCGGAGGCGCTGCCCCCGGCCGGCCCGCCCGCCGGGGCGGCGGCGGCGTCCCGCACGGTGCTCTACATCGAGGACAACCTGTCCAACCTCCAGCTCATCGAGCGGGTCTTCGAGCGCCGGGCGGCCGGCCAGCGCATCGCCCTGCTCTCCGCCATGCAGGGCAGCCTGGGCCTGGACCTGGCCCGGCAGCACCGGCCCGACCTGATCCTGCTCGACCTCCAGTTGCCCGACTTTTCCGGCGAGGAGGTGCTGGAGCGGCTGCGCGCCGACGCCACCACCCGCGCCATCCCGGTGATCATCTTGTCCGCCGACGCCACGGTCCGCCAACGGGAGCACCTGCTCGCCGCCGGCGCGGTGGCGTATCTCACCAAGCCGCTGGACGTGTCGCGGTTCCTCGAACTGGTCAACCGGACGCTGGAAGCCTCCGCGGCCTGAAGGAATGCCCGCGGAACGACGCGGAAAGACGCGGGAAAATGAAGGGAGATTCAAAACGACGAAATCCCCCCTGGATTCTCTTACTTCCGCATCTTTCCGCGTTTTCCGCGGGCATTCCCTCAGACCTTGCCCCGCACCGCCACCCAGACGGCCAAGACCGATTGGGAGGACAACCCCATGAACACCACCGCCACCCC
>CAXTFX010000396.1:0-4586 GCA_964243185.1 uncultured Chthoniobacterales bacterium | reverse complement strand
TCCGGCCGGGCGTAGGTCTTCAGGACGGCCGTGCGGTCCTCCTCGCCGACGAGGAGCAGTGTCGGCATCGTCAACAGCCGCAGTTCGTAGCGCACCGGCTCGCGCAAGATCATGAGGTAGGTCCGCGCCGACGCCCGCGCCCAGCGGGGGTATTCGCCGCTGTCCAGCACGCCCTCCGCGAGGGCCACGGCGGGCTCGACCAGGTCCGGCCGGGGCCGGGGGAAATACCGGCCGTAGAACGCCCGCAGCTTCTCCGGCGTCTGCTCCAACTCCGCCTGGAACAGCGTCTCCAGGCTGGGCGGCGGGTTGACCAGGAGCCGGTAATCCTCCAGTCCGACGGGGTCCTCCAGCGCCAGCCGCGAGACCCGCGCCGGGAACGTCCGCGCGAAACGCACCGCCAGCATCCCGCCCGTCGAGTGACCGATGACGACGACGGGCCCCGGAATCTTCAACTCGTCCAACAGCCGCGCCGTGTTCGCCGCCAGCGCGTCGAAGCTATAGGCGACATCCGGCTTGGACGATTTCCCGAAGCCCACTTGGTCCGGCACGACCACCCGCCAGCCGGCCGCGGCGAGGTCCCGCGCCACGCCGGCCCAGGAGTTGCCGTAGAAGTTCTTGCCGTGGAGCAGCAGGGCCACCTTCCCGCTCCCCGCGACCGCCGGCCCGCCCGCCGTCGGCGCCACGTCCATGTAGGCCATGCGCGCGGGCTGGCCCTCGACTTCCAAGGCCAGGAAGCGCACCGGGAACGGGTAGGGCACGTTCTCCAACGCCACGCCCACGGGAGCCGGCGGCGCGGGCGGCGACTCCTGGGCGAACAGCGGGGGCGCGGCCGCGGCGTGCCACGCCAGCAGCAGGGACGCCACGAGGGGAGCGCGCCGGGAGAGCTTCATTGGTCAGGACGGGTTTGCGCTCCACTCCGGCAGGGTGAACGCGAAGAGCGCCCCCTGGCCCTCATTGCTCTCCGCCCAAACCGCGCCGCCGTGGCGCTGGATGATGCGCTTGACCAGGGCCAGGCCGATGCCCGTCCCCTCGAACTCGTCCGGCCGGTGGAGCCGTTGGAACGGGCCGAAGAGTTTGCCCAGGTATTTCATGTCGAAGCCCGCCCCGTTGTCCCGCACGAAATACGTCACGAAATCCGCCCCTGCCGTCGTCCCGCCGATCTCAATGCGCGCCGGGGACTGGCCGCGGGAGAACTTGAGGGCGTTGGCGACGAGGTTGACCCACACCTGCCGGATCAGCGACGGATCCCCGGCCGCCAGCGGGAGGTTGTCCGGCAGGGAGAGCTCCACCCCCGACGCCTCGCCCCTGAGACCGCCCATCAACTCGTCGCAAACCTCGCGCACCATCGCGTTCATCTCGATGCGCCGGGGCTGGACCTCCAGGGTGCTGACGCGCGAGAGGGCCAGCAGGTCGTCAATGAGCCGGGACATGCGCGTGCCGTTGGCCGTGATGCGATCGAGGGCCTGTTGGGCTTCCGGGCCCAGCTCCCGGCCGTGGTCCTCGGTCAGCACGCCCGCGAAGCCGTTGATGGCCCGCAGCGGGGCCCGCAGGTCGTGGGCGACGGAGTAGGCGAAGCTCCGCAGCTCCTCGTTGGCCCGTTCCAGCTTCGTCCCGTTCTCGCGCAGGCTCGCCTCCGCCCGCTGCGTGCGCCCGAACTGCCGGAGCAGGGAGATGAACGTCCCCGCCGCCAGCCCGAGGGCGAGGACGGTGACGGCGGGCTCCAGGAAATCCCCGAACCGCCGGCGCCGCTCCAGGGAGGCGCGCCGGGCGGTGGCGCGGTTGTCCTCGCGGGCCGCGAAAGCAGCCGATTCCCCGCGGATGCGCTCCATGAGCCGCTGGCCCTCGCCGGCGCGCACGCGGAGCAGGGCCTCCTCCCGGCGGCCGGCGGTGGCCAGCTCCACCGTGGTGCGTAGCTCCGCCAGCTTGTCGTCCACCAGCCCCGCCAGCGTGGACACGTTCCGGTTCAGCACCGGGTCGCCCTCGGTCATCGCCCGCAGGCGCTCCAGGTGGCGGGGCACATCCGCCTGCCCGGCGTCGTAGGGCAGGAGGTAGGCGCGCTCCCCCGTGAGCAGGAATCCCCGCTGGCCGCTCTCGGCGTCGCGGATGGCGGCGTCAAAGTCCCCGAGGGTCTCGGCGAGCGCGAACTGGCGGAAGCTCGCGTTCACCACGTTGCGGGAGCGGGTCCGGTTGTCCGCGCGCAGCCACCCCAGGGTCAACAGCAGCGCGAAGGCCGCGGTGAAGCCCAGCGTCTGGCCGCGGGGCAGCCGGGGGAGGGAGCGCGCAAAGTCGCGCAGACGGCGTTTCATGCGGAAAGGGGCCGCGGTTCGCGCGGAATGACGAAGTCCGAAACCAGAATGACGAGGGAACGATCAAACTTCCAAATGACGGTGCGGAAATTTCGAGCCCGGGCCTTCTGGTTTCGTCCTTCGGGCTTCGTCATTCCGCGCGGAGCGCGGCCCCTCAGCGCGCCAGTCGAAGGATGTGCGCCGGTCGGTCGGTCGGCAGGGAAACGAAGTTGCGCCGCCCCTGCCAACGGTAGTATTCGCCGCTCAACAGGTCCTGGACGCCATAAAGGCCCGCGCCGCCGTCGGCTAGGAGCAAATCCTCCACCGGCACGTGGACGAATCCGCTCTGGAGGTGGTGCGGGTCGAGGTTGACGGCGATGAGCAGGACGTTGTCCCGCGCGGGCGTCATCTTGGAATAGAACAGGATCTGCTCGTTCTCCGACAGGTGGAAACGCAGGTTGTCGTAGAGGTGCATCGCCCGGTTTGCCTGACGGATCTTGTTCAACTGCGTGATCCAATCCTTGATGTTGCCCGGCGCGTTCCAGTCGCGCTGTTTATACTGGTATTTCTCGGATAGAGCATATTCCTCCCGCCCCGGCAGCGCCGCGTTCTCGCACAGCTCAAAGCCCGCGCAGATGCCATAGACCGTCGAGAGCGTAGCCGCGAGCGTCGCGCGGATCTGGAACGCCGACCGGCCGCCGGTTTGCAGGAAGAAGGGCAGGATGTCCGGCGTGTTGGGGAACAGGTTCGCGCGGAAATAATCCTTCATCTCCGACTGCGTGAGCTCCGTGAAATACTCCGTCAGCTCGTATTTAGAGTTCCGCCAGGTGAAGTAGGTGTAGCTCTGCGTGAACCCCGCCTTGGCGAGGGCCTTCATCATCTTGGGCTTGGTGAAGGCTTCCGCCAGGAAGAGGGCGTCGGGATACTTGGCGTGAACCTCGTCAATCAGCCAGCCCCAGAACGCGACGGGTTTCGTGTGCGGGTTGTCCACGCGGAAGATGCGGACGCCGTGCGAACACCAGAACAGGATGATGTCCCGCATCTCCGCCCACAGCGCCTTCCAGTTGTCGTTGTGAAAGTTTAATGGGTAGATGTCTTCATATCGTTTCGGCGGGTTCTCGGCGTATTTTATCGAGCCGTCCGGCCGGTGGTAAAACCACTCGGGGTGCGCCGTGACATACGGGTGGTCCGGCGAGCAGTTGATGGCGAAGTCCAGCGCCACCTCCATGCCGCGGGCGCGGACCTCTTTGACCAGCCAGTCGAAGTCTTGCAACGTCCCCAAGGTCGGCTCCACCGTCTTGTGGCCGCCCGCCGGCCCGCCGATGGCATACGGCGAGCCCGGCTCGCCCGGCTCGCTAGTGACGGAGTTGTTGCGGCCCTTGCGCTTGGTGAACCCGATGGGATGGATCGGCGGGAAGTAAATGACGTCGAAGCCCATCGCTTTCGCGTCGTCCACCCGGCCCAGGCAGTCGCGGAACGTTGAGGTGCCCTCGCTCTCCGGCTTGCCCTCGGCCGAACGGGGGAAAAACTCATACCACGCCGCGAACTGCGCCGCCGGCCGGTCCACCCACACGGGCAACGGCGGGGCCATCTGCGTCTCGTCCGCGCGCCGCCCGTGCAGGGCCATCAGCACGTCGATCTCCGGGCTCTTGGACAGGGCGTCCACCGCCTCCGGGCTGTCCGCACGGACCTCCGCGGCGAGGACGCGCAGCCGGGCGGCGTCCTCCGTGCCGCCGACGGTCTTCTTCGCCGTGGCGCGGGCGGCGGCGTCTTCGAGCAGGAGGGCGCCCTCCTCGGTCTCGGTGGACAGGTCGCGCAGGCCGGCGTCGAATTTCTTGTGCCAGTCGTGGACCCAGGTCGCCCAGGAGTCCTGCCACGCGGCGATGGTGACCTCGTGCCGGCCGTTGGCCAGCAGCCGGCAGGCGCCCCGCCAACGGTCGTTTTCCAGGAAGGTCATGGGCGTTTCCTGCCACTCCGTGGCCCCCAGCCGGCGCCAGCGCAGGGCGGCGCCCATGATGTCGTGGCCGTCCTTGAAGACGTCCGCCTCGACGACGAGTTCGTCGCCGACGATGCGTTTGACGGGCAACCGGCCGCCGTCCACGGCGGGGGTGACGTTCTCGATGACGGCGGCAGGCAGGCGGGTGGAGGCCATGGGGAAATGACGAATGACGAATGACGAACAAGGATGAAACGGCGTAAACACCCCACCGGGGACGTATCGTCGTGATTTCTGCGTCTCGTCCTCCGAGCTTCGTCACTCGTCACTCGTCATTTCCCGTGGTCGCTTTCCCCGCTCCCCCT
>CAXTFX010000395.1:0-4615 GCA_964243185.1 uncultured Chthoniobacterales bacterium | reverse complement strand
GCCTCCCGCCCGCCGTCGCCCACCTCCGTGCGTTGGGCGGACCTCGGGCTGCTCGGGCTGGCGGGGGCGGGCGGCTGGTTCGCCTGGCGCACCCGCGCGGCCCGGCCGGCGGCGGCAGCCTGAGAATGGCGCCGCTCGTTGTCGCAAGGGGTCAGCTTCGGCGGACCGAGCGGCGACGATAGGCCGAGGCGATGCCCAGGGCGCCCATCCCGATGAGGGCGTAAGTCGAGGGCTCGGGGATCGGCTGGCTCGATTCAAAGGCGATGTTGTCCACCGCCCCGGCAAAATAGCCGTTGCCCGGATCGGCGGTGGTGATTTGCAGTCTCACGTCGCCCGTGCCGTCGCCGAAGTAAGAAAAATACGCCTGATGAAACTCTTGCGATCCGTCCCAAGCCCCCGGGGCCACGTCGGTGGAGGCCACCGCCTGATCGCCCGGGTTGAGAACGGAGATCCGCAACTGGTCCGAGGCGCGGGTGGCTTGCCCAGAGTCCACATACACCGTCGGGGCGATGTCAAAACTCACCCAATACTGCGTGCCGAGGGTATTGCAGGAAAAGGCGGAATCCAGCGTGTAAACGTTTGGCTCCCCACCCGAATAGACCATCAGAGCCCAATTGTCCGAGGTCACCTGGAGGGCGTGGATGGCATGGAACCCAGAATAAGACCAGCCGGTCAGCGAGGCATTGTATTTGATGGGGTAGCCGGTCTGATACTGGGTCCCGCCATCATATTCTCCGCCCGTGATCCCGTTGAGATCGAAGGCGGTGATCACTTCCGCCCGAGATTGCGATGCGCCGAGACCGGCAAAGCTTACCGCCAGCGACGTGAGGATGTTGATGTAGCGACGTTGTTTCACGACTCGGGTAATGGCTTGAAGCGCGCCACCTACCGGGGGACCAACGTTTTATAAATGAACGGCGTATGAGTAAGAACGCCACAGGCTCAGAAGGCGTCACCCCCGTCATCGTCTTCAATCCCCGCGGGCGGGACCGTCCGCAGGAGTTCCCCGACGGGGCCGGCGGGCCGGGCGATCCTGGCGCGGCGCATCCCCCGGTCAACTTCCACGCCTACGCGGCCTGCGCGCGGGGGAGCTTCCTGACGGACCTCCGTGACGTCGCGCGCGCCGACCCCGGCCGGCCGGTGCTCCTGCTCCTGCGGCGGGACGCCCGCGAGGGGCTGCGGGTCTTGCGGAAGCTGCGCGCGGCGGGCCGGCGGGTGGCCGTCTCGTTCAAGGAAACGGGCACCGCGCAACTGGCCGCGCAACTGGCCGCGCCCACCGCGTTGGCGCCCGCGCTGGCCGCCCTCCGGGAAGCCGACGCCGTGCTCGCCCCGACCCCGGACCTGGCGGCTTTCGCGCGGGCGGCGGGGGCGCGACGGGTGGAGTTCCTCCCGACGCCGTATCCCGTGGACGATCCGCGCTGGGATTTCTCCGCTCCCGCCGGGGAGCGGCGCGGGGTCTGGGTCGGCACGCGGGAGTTCGGCGTCCCGGCGCGCAACCACCTCGCCGCCGTGCTCGCCGCCGTGCGGCTGGCGGAGGCCGCGGGTGAGCCGGTCAGCGTCGTGAACTCCGAGGGCCGGCGCGGCGCGGGGATGCTGGCGGCCCTGGGGTTCTCCCCCGCGCCGGGGGCGCCCCGGCGCTCCCTCGCCCCTTTGCCCTACGCCGATTACCTGCGCGCGCTGTCCCGGCACCGGCTCGTCTTTCAACTGGACCGCTCCGGCGTGCCCGGACAGGTCGCCGGCGACGCGCTCCTCTGCCGGGTGCCCTGCGTCGGGGGGGACGGCGCGGTGGAGCGGCTGGCGTTCCCGGACCTTTGCGGCCACGGTCGGGATGCCGGGGAGCTGTTCGCCCTCGCGGACGACCTCCTGCGCGACCCCGCCCGCGCGGTGGTCGGGGCGGTGGGGTCCCTCTCCTTCGCGACGGGCGCCGCCCGGCTGGCGGCGTTCTTTGGCGCGCCGCCTTGATTGCCCGGGGTCGTGCCGGTAACTTCCCGCATGGATTCCGCTCCCTTCGTCCTCTACGTCAAAGCCGGCTGCCCGTGGTGCCTGGACGCCGCGGCGTGGCTGCGCGCGCGCGGCTACGAGTTCCAGGAGGTGGACGTGCGCCGGGACCCGTCGAAGATGGCCGAGCTGCGCCAACTCAGCGGGCAAACGATGGCGCCGACGCTGAAGGTCGGCGACAAGGTGCTGCCGGACTTCGACACGCGGCAGTTGGAGCGTTTCCTGAAGGATAATGGGCTGGCGCGGGGCTAATCCGCCGCGAACCAGTCCTGGTCGAAGATCTCCGTGAGCGGCAGGCGGAAGCCGGGGATCACGCCGCCGCCATCCAGCACGTCGCCCACGTCCAGACGGAGGACGGTCACGGCGTCGGGCGCGGTGAAGACTTCCACGCGCGGCCGGCGCAGGCAAACGTGCCAGACCAGCCGGGAGCCGGCGGCGAAATATTTTGCCATCTTGAGCCGGATCCTCGTCTTGCGCTCGGAGGGCGAGATGACTTCGACCGCGAGATCCGGCGCGCCGACACCAAAACTGTCCAGCCCGGGCGGGCAACGGCGCAAGGTCGCCACGGCGCAAAAGCTCACGTCCGGCACGAGCACGTTGTCGGGGCTCAAACGGTAGGTGGTGCTGGCGTCGAAAACTTTCCCCAGGCGGCGCGGGCGGACGTGGACGTTGAGGAGCGTGAGAATGGTTGACCCCACATCGCCGTGGCTCATGCGGGCCGCGTTCATCCATGTCAACTTGCCGTCAATCACCTCGTATTTCCGCGTGCTGAATTCCGCGATGGCCAGAAACGCCTCGTCCGTCCAAACCTTCGGCGGGCGCGGTGGGGCGGCGAGCGTCGTCGGGTTCACGGCGACAAGTTAACCACGACCGTTCCACCCCGGCCACCTCCTTACCGCCGCTTGCGCCCGCCGGAGGAGAACGAATACCCCTTGCCCGCCCGGCCGCCGGTCACGCGCACCTTTTCCAGGCTCGCGCCCTCCTTCAGCCCGAGCAGCACGGTGTAGGTGTATTTGAAGTTCTCCAGCTTCTTGCGGTCAATGGGCCGGCCGATGAACCGCTCGATGGCCTGGACGTGCTGGACCTCCTCGGCCGTGAACAGCGTCAGCGCGTCGCCCTCCTTCTGCGCGCGGCCGGTGCGGCCGATGCGGTGGACGTAATCCTCCGGGTGCTGCGGCACGTCGTAGTTGATGACGTGCGTCACCCCCGCGATGTCCAGCCCGCGCGCGGCGATGTCCGTGGCCACGAGCACCTCGAACTTGCCGTCGCGGAAGCCGGACAGCGCCTCCTCGCGCTCGTTCTGGTTCCGGTCGGAGTGCAGCACCGCGACCTTGTGCCCCTCGCCTTCCAGCCGGCTGGCGACGAGGTCCGCGCCCGTCTTCATGCGGGTGAAAATCAGGACGCTCTGGTAGTTCGTCCGCTCCAAGAGCTCGTGCAACAGCTCGGTCTTCTGGTCCACGGCGACCGGGTAGAGCGCGTGAGAAACCGTCTCCGCCGGCGAGCGGCGCGCGCCGATCTCGATGATCTGCGGCTCGCGCATGGCCCAGTTCACGAGGGTTTGCACCTCCGGGGGAATGGTCGCCGAGAACAGCAGCGTTTGCCGCTTCTCCCGCGGCGGGCACTGCTCGAGCATCCGGCGCACGTCCGGCAGGAAACCCATGTCCAGCAGCCGGTCCGCCTCGTCGAGCACGACCGTTTCGACGTGCTCAAACGTCAGCTCCCGCCGTTCCAGGAAATCCAGCATCCGCCCCGGCGTGCCGACCCACACGTCCATGCCCATCGCCAATAGCTCCTGCTGTTTGCCGTAGCCGACCCCGCCATACATCACGCCCGTCCGCAGCGGAGAGAACCGGGAAAACGTGCGGAAGGCGTCCTCCACCTGGAGCGCCAGCTCGCGCGTCGGCTCGATGACGAGGGCGCGCGGCCCGATGACCTTGGGCCGCTGGTTGCCGTTGACCGTCACCGGCGCCGGTTTGTCCAGCCGCGAAAGGGTCGGCAGCGCGAAGGCCGCCGTCTTGCCCGTGCCCGTCTGCGCGGAACCGATGAGGTCCCGCCCCGCCATCACCACCGGGATGGCCTGCTCCTGGATGGGGGTAGGCTCTTTGTAACCGGCGGCCTGGACGGCGAGGCGCACGTCCTCGGAAAAGGAGAATTCGTCAAAAGTCATGAGGTCCACCCCCGCCGGCGGCGTCGTAGGGAAGGCGCGCAATAGACCGCTGAACCCTCCTTGCCGCAAGGCGCTGGACAGGTTGGGCCCACTTGTGCTCTACCTCTTCTGCCTCTCGCCGCCATGCCCGAGCCCGCCAAGAACCCGCCGGAACCCTCCCCCGCCGACCCGCCGCCGGCGCGGGGGGACGACTTGCACCGGACCCTGTCCCGCATCGCCGCCGCGCTGGAGAAGCGCAACGACGGGGCCGGGAAGAAGGGGGACGACCCGGGAGGGAAGGGCGAAGCCGGCGACAAGGAGCAACCGGAGAAAAAGGGGGGAAACGGGGACGACGACAAGGGCGGCGACGACAAGGGCGAGGGCGAGGAGAAGAGCCACAAGCCCTCCAAGAAGGTCGTCCTCATCGGCGTCGCCGTCGTCCTGCTCCTCCTCGGCGTCGGCCTGTTCTTC
>CAXTFX010000394.1:0-4623 GCA_964243185.1 uncultured Chthoniobacterales bacterium | reverse complement strand
TTCAACCACACCAGCCAAGGCCGACGCCGTCGAGCCTCGCCCCGCCGCCGGGACCGTCCTGCGCGCGCCGACGGCCGCCTTCGAGCTGCGCCTGGCCGAGCCGGTCGTCCCGCCCGGCGCGGGGGCGGAATCGCCGCTGGTTTTCAACCCCCCGCTCGCGGGCACCTTCCGCTGGACCACGGCCCGCGGCGGCGTCTTCACCCCGACGGAGCCGCCCGCGCTCGGCACGACCTACCGCGTCACGCTCCGGGCGGGGTTGACCCGGGCGGACGGGCAGCCCCTCCGCCCCGGGGCGCTCCCCGAAACCGTCTTCCGCACCCCGGCGATGGAGGTCGTCACCCACTTCGGCGAAGCCTACGGCGCCAAGAACGCCGGACCGGAGCCCAAGCTGGAACTCCTTTTCAACGTCTCCGTCCGCCCCGACCACGCCGCCGAATACCTGGCCTTCCGCGACGCGGACGGCAAACAGCGCGTCCCCGCCCGGGTCCGCCTGCCGGTTTCCCAGGATTATTCCCCCTTCCGCGACGGTCCCGAGGACCTGCCCCGGCCGACGTGGCGCGAACGCTTCACCGGCGCCAAACCGGCCCCCGGCCCGGACTCCGCCTTCCAGCGCCTCGTCGTCACCCCGGCGCACCCCCTGCCGCCCGGCCGGGGCTGGCGGCTCATCATCGCCCACGGCCTGCCCGCCGCCGACGGGCCTGGCCTGCGGCTGCCGGACCCGGCGGAGGTCCCCGTTGGCGACGTGCTGCCCTTCCGGGTCGTCGCCGCGAAGGCGGTCCCCGGCTTCGACGGCGGGCGGCGGCTGCGGGTGACGTTCTCCAAGGACCTCGCCGAGGCCGTCAACGCCGACACCGCGGGCCGGTTCATCCAGGTTTCCCCCGCCCCGGCGAACCTGCGGGCCACGGCGGAGGAGAGCAGCACGGTGGAGTTCCGCGGGGACTTCGCGCTCGACACGGACTACCGGGTCACGGTCGCCGCGGACACGCCCGCCCGGCTGCCGTTCACGCTGGCCGGGCCGTTCACCGACACCGTGCGGTTCACCCCGGCCCAGGCGCGCGTCGGCTTCCCGGACTTCGCCACGCACCAGCTCGCCGGCGGCTCGCGCACGTTCACCCTGTGGGCCGTCAACGCGCCCCGGCTGCGCCTGCGCGCCAAGCGGTTCACCCCCGAACAGGCCGTCCGCGCGCTGACCACCTACCGCCAGGACTACTACGCCAACGTCAACGACCGCGCGCAAACGGCCGTCGGCCCGGACGGGGAGGAAGTCGCCGGCGACGATCCCCTGCCGCAGTTCGACCGGGTGGACTTCGACGCCCTGCCCGGCGCGGTGGTCCACGACGCGCCCTTCGCCGGCCCCACGGACACGGACGCGGGCAAGACCTTCCCGCTGAGCTGGGACGACCTCCTCCCCGCCGGCCGCCGCGCGGGCCTCGTGATGATCGAGGCCGAGCAGCCCCCGCCCGTCGCGCCGGGGACCAAGCGCGCCGGCGCCCAGGCCATCGTCCAGTTGACCGACCTCGGGCTGGTCTGGAAAACGGCCGGTGCCACGGACACCCGGCCGGGCGCCCTGTTCGTCCACGTCTTCTCCCTGACCGACGCCGCCCCGGCCCCGGGCACGCGGGTCCGGCTCCTGGACACCGACGGCAAGCCGCTCGCGGGGGACGCCACGACCGACGCCGACGGGTTGGCCCGCCTGCCGATGGTCCCGGAGGGCGCCAAGCCCGGCTGGCTGGCCGTCGAGCGCGGGGAGGACTGCCACCTCGTGCGCTTCGACCCGGACGGGCGGGAGGGCATTTCCCTCTACCGCTTCCACCTGCCGGAAAACTTTTTCGGCCGCCAACCAACCCACGGGCGGCAGTTGTTCCTCTTCGGCGACCGGGGGGTTTACCGGCCCGGCGAGACGGTTCACGTCAAGCTCAGCGCCCGCGAGCTGCGCCCCGACGGCACCCTCGGGGTCCCCGCCCCGGGCAACAGCCCGGCGGTGGAGCTGCGCGCCTTTGACGCCAAGGCGCGGCGCTTCTGGGAACGCAAAGTCGCCCTCGGGCCGAACGGCTCCCTCGCCGCGGACGTGCCCCTGCCGGCCGTCGGCAGCCTCGGGCGCTACGCCGTCCAGGCCGCGTTCCCGGGCGACGCCGAGGACGACGCCGATCCCGGGACGGGCGGGGGCGGCGAGGGCGACGAGGGCGACGAGGTGAACGAGGACCAGACCGCCGCCAGCGGAAGTTTCCCGTTCCAGGTCCAGGAGTTTCAGCCCAACGCCTTTGACCTGAAGGTCGCCGCCCAAAAAGCCTATCCGCCCGAGGCCCTGGGGGATTTCCGGCTGCCGGTCCACGCGGGCTACCTCTTCGGTAAACCGTTGTCCCAGGCCAAGCTGCGCTGGACCCTGAACGTCAACGACACCGAGTTCACCCCGGGGGGTTTCGAGGATTACTTCTTCTGCACCCAGGAACTTGATGCCCGGCTGGACCGCCGCCGCTCGGACGTTTCCCTCCAGGGCGACGGCGCGCTGTCGGACACGGGGGATTTCGAGGTGGTCCCCACCGTGGCCCCGAACCCGCGGGCGCCCGCGCCGCGCACCGGCGAGTTCTTTGCGGAGGTCACGGACGTGGACCAGCAGACGCTCTCCCAACGGGCAAACTTCACCCTGCACGCCAGCGACTTCTACCTCGGTGTCCGCCGCCCGCCGGAGGTGCTGCGGGAGGGCGACCCGCTGCCGGTGGAGCTTGTCGCCGTCCGCGCCGCGGACCAGCAGCCCGTGCCGGACCCGGTGCGGGCCGAGGTGCGCCTGACCCGCGTGGACTGGGACACCGTGCGCGTCGCCACCGCGGGCGGCGGTTCCACCTACGAGAGCAAACCGCGCACGACGCCCGCCGGCGAGGTGACGCTGGCCACCGTTCCCCTGCGCTCGCTGGGCACCCGTTGGGAACCCGTCGCCGACGCCCCGCCGGCCGCGCCGTTCGTCGCCGGGGCCCCGGGGACGTATCTGCTCGAAGCCCGCGCCCGGGACGCCGGGGGCCGGGAGGTGCTCACGGCCGCGACGGTGCACGTTTACGGCAAGACCGAGGCCGCCTGGAACTACCGCTCCACCTGGACGATGGACCTCGTGCCGGACCGGGCGGAATACCAGCCCGGCGACACGGCGGTCGTGCTGCTGAAGACGCCGATCACCGGCCGCGCCCTGGTCACGGTCGAGCGGGAGGGCATCCGGCGGACGTTCACGCAGCGGTTGGACAAAACGGCGCCCGTCCTGCGCGTGCCCCTCGAACCGGGGGACGCGCCCAACGTGTTCCTCTCCGTCGTGCTCCTGCGCGGGGCCGCCGACAGCCCCAAGCGGCTGAAGGCCCCCGAATACCGCGTGGGCTACTGCCAGCTCGCCGTGGCCCGGCCCGAGGCCCGGTTGGACGTGAAGGTCACCGCCGCCCGGCCCGACGTGCGCCCCGGCGAGCCGGTCCACGCCGGCGTCGAGGTCGCCGGTCACGACGGCCGCCCGGTGCGCGGCGCGGAGGTCACGCTTTTCGCCGTGGACGAGGGCGTGCTCAACCTCACCGGCTACGCGACGCCCGACCCGCTCGGCTTTTTCACCCGCCGCCGCCCGCTGGGGGTGCTCACCGGCCTGACCCTGCCGCAACTCCACGCCGAGGACGCGGAGGAGGGCAACGGCTTCGAGAACAAGGGCTACCTCGTCGGCGGCGGCGGCCCGGAGGGCGCGCGGATGGAGCGGCTGCGCCACGACTTCCCCGCCTGCCCGTTCTGGAGCGCCGCGCTGGTGACCGACGCGGACGGCCGCGTCACGGCCACCTTCCCCGCCCCGGACGGCCTGAGCGGCTACCGGCTGATGGCCGTGGCGCACACCGCCGCGGGCGGGTTCGGCGCCGGGGAGGGCGTGTTCCGCGTGCGCAAGCCGTTCATGGTCGAGCCGGCGCTGCCGCGGTTCGGCAACCTCGGCGACAAGGTCTTCGCCCGCGCCGTCCTCCACAACGACACGCCCGCAGCCGGGGAGGCGGAGATCGGCCTGGAGACGGACGGGCGCGCCAACCTCACCGGCGACGCCGCGTTCCTGCGCCGCGTGCCCCTCGCGGCGGGCGAGACCCGGGCGGTGGATTTCCCCGTGACCCTGGAAAAAACGGGGCGGACCGACTTCGCCCTGCGCGGGCGGTTCACCCCGGCCGGGGGCGACGCGGTGAACGACGCCGTGCGGGCCGGGTTCGAGGTCCACCACCCCGTGCCCCGCCGCGCCGAGGTGTTGAGCTTCAAGACCTCCGCCAGCCGCCTGGACGACCTGCTCGCCGGCGCCAACCCGGAGCTCCTGGCGGGCGAGGAAGGCTTCCTGGAGGTGAGCGTCACCAACTCCCGCCTGGGCGAGCTGCGGGAGGGCGTGGACCGCCTCCTGCACTACCCCTACGGCTGCGTCGAGCAGACCACGTCCAGCCTGCTGCCGTGGTTGGCGTTGAAGGGGTTCAGCGGCACCGTGCTGCCCGGGGCGGACCGTTCCCCGGAGCAGGTCCAGCGCGTCGTGGACCGGGGCATCGCCCGGCTGGGCACGATGCAGACGGAAAACGGCGCGCTCGCCTACTGGCCCGGCGGCAAGGACCCGCACCCCTGGGGCAGCGCCTACGGGGCGCT
>CAXTFX010000393.1:0-4643 GCA_964243185.1 uncultured Chthoniobacterales bacterium | reverse complement strand
GGACAACCCCGCCCAACGCGCCAGCGGCCGGTCCAGCCCCGCCGTCCAGGCGACCGCCCCGAGCAGCGCCACCGCCAGGACCGCCGGCAGCACCACGGCCGCCCCCCGACCCGCCAGGGCCCGCGGCAGCCCCCGCAGCAGCGGGCGTGCCGGACCCAGCAGCACCGCCGCCCCCAGCGGGACGGCGAGGAGCTGCGCCGCCTTGGAGGTGTTCGCCGCGACGGCCAGCAGCATGACCCCCACCGCCGCGCCCCACCCGGCGCGGGCGTGGACGGTGCCGCCCGCTTCCGGCGGACGCCGCAGGGCGCGCAGGAACAGCCCGGCCACCAGCGGCAGGGTCAGGTTCAGGAACGCGCCCGCGTTGGCGTGGTAACGGTAGGCCGCGAAGAACGAGGGCGGCTCGTAGGCCGGGTTCGTCGGCGTCGGTCCCCAGAAAATGTTCTCCGCGCCCGA
Source organism: uncultured Chthoniobacterales bacterium (assembly GCA_964243185.1). Lineage (GTDB taxonomy): Bacteria > Verrucomicrobiota > Verrucomicrobiia > Chthoniobacterales > SZAS-18 > CAXTFX01. The sequence continues at coordinate 4,190 of CAXTFX010000393.1, read as the reverse complement.
GGCCCGTTGCACCAGCCCGAGCAGCGCCGTGGAAGCCCCGGCCAGCCCGACGGTTTGCCACAGCCGCAGCAGCCAGTCCGGCCGCGGGGCGAACTCCGCGGCGACGAAGCCGGCGGCCCCCAGCAGGACCGTCCCCCGCCACATCCACTCCCGGCTCAACGCCCCGTCAATGGACCCCGGCCCCCCCGGGAACCACCCCGCCCGCACCGGCAGGAACGCCAGGTAGTCCCCGTCGCGGACGAAGTGCGCGTTCGCCGCCATCCACCAACCCTGCGCCAGGATCAGCGCCGCCAACCCCACCAACGGCCCCGGCACCGCCGGCCGGCGGCGACGGACCCCGCAGCCCAACGCCCAGAGCCCGAGCACGATCGCCAGCCCCGCCTCCAGCCCCGCGATGGCCCCGGGTCGCGTGCAGCCGTAGGCCCACGGCGCGTAAACGAGCAGGGCCAGGAAGAGCCAACGGGCGGCGTCCAGGACGGACGAAGCCAGGAGCGAGAAACGCGGGGCCGCGGGGCCGCGGGGACCGGAAACCGGGGAGGAGGCTTGCACCACGTTTTCTCCGCTCCTGGTCCCCGCGTCCCCGCGTTTCTTGGTCTTCCTCCCTACTGCCCCTTGCCGAAGAGCATGATGTGCACGGTCTTCAGGATGATCATGGCGTCCAGCTTCAACGAGTAATACCGGAGGTAGTAAAGATCGTATTTGAGCTTCTGGAGGGCGTCGGCATCGCTGGCGCCGTAAGGGTAATTCACCTGCGCCCAACCCGTGATGCCCGGCTTGACGAGGTGGCGGAACCCGTAGGACGGGATGGCGCGCTGGTAGCGTTGGGCCAACTGGTCCCACTCGGCCCGGGGTCCGATCAGGCTCATGTCCCCCTTGAACACGTTCCAGAGCTGGGGCAGCTCGTCGAGGCGCAGCTTGCGCAGCCAGCGCCCCAGCCGGGTGACGCGCCGGTCCCTCGGCTGGGTGTAGAGCTCCGCGTCGGTGAGCGCGACCCCCGCCGGCGCGGGCGGCCGGGTGTGCATGGTGCGGAACTTGAAGATGGTGAACGGGCGTTCGTCCCGGCCGATGCGGGTTTGTCGGAACAGCGCCGGCCGGCCGCTGTCCAGCCACGTCCCGAGCGCGAGCAGGAGCAGCACCGGGCTGAACAGCACCAGGGCCGCCCCGGCAAAGGTCACGTCGAAGATGCGCTTGACGTGAGAATAGGGCGAAGCGCGCGCGAGCTGGAAGCCCATCTGCAAGGGCCAGACGGGGTCGAGCGCGTGCGCGGGCACCCGCCGCCAGTGCGCCTCGTAAAAGGATTCCAGCGTGTAAACCGGCACCCGCTGGAAGTGCAGCCGCACCAGCCGGTCCACCAGGGCCGGGGACAGCGCGCGGGGGTCCTCGGCCAGGATCACCCCGCTGCTCTCGGGCCCCAGCTCGGCCAGCCGGGCGAGCGGGTCGCCCTCCACGGACGGGGAGGCCGGCCCGTTGATCGGCCGCCCCACCCCCCTCCCCCCCGACCCGGTCGCCGGGTCCACGAAGCGCAGCCGTTGCCGGGAACCCGACTCCAGATAGACCCCGTAGAAGTGCCGGGCCGTTTCCCCGGCCCCGAGGACCAGAAAGCTCTTGCGGGCCGTGTTGGTCGCCACCGCGAAGCTGACGAACCGCCGGTAGCCCAGGGAAACGGGCAGGAACAACCCGAAGGAGGCCAGCAGCGCGCCCCGGCTGGGCCGGAGGGCGTGCCCGGAGGAGACCACCCCGTAGATGAGCAGGGAAGCCAGCACGGCCGCCGACCCCACGGCGAGGATGTGCTCGGACGTGTAACCGAGACTGCGCTGGTCCGTGCGCCGGTCATACCCGCCGATGACGAAGAGCGTCAGGACGATGGCCCCGAGCCCGAGCAGGTCCACGTTCACGAACGCCGGCTCCTCCCCGAACCCCACATCCCCGCGCAACGCCCCCACCACGGAGTAGATGGTCAGCCAGGCCACGACGTCCAGCCCCAGGCAGAACAATCCCGGCACCCAGTCCTGCCGCGCCAGGGCACTGAGCCAGCGCCGCCACGTCCAGGCCGGGGCGTAGGGCTTCAGGTGCGCGCCCCCCGGGCCCGCCGGGGTAAGGTCGGGCCCGGTGCCCGGCTCCATGACGGGGAGCGCAACGGGAGGGAGCTGAACCTGGGTGGAAGCCATGAAGGGGGGAAGAGAATCAGGGATCGCTCGGGGCGCCACGTTACAGGTGAACCATTGGGAAGGGCTTACGTCTCGGATTTTTCCAACGCTTCCCGTTCTGATAGCAGGTGCAGGGCCAACAGGGTTTCGGCCAGGGTGCGTTGGAAGACGTAGAACAATCCCGGCCAGCCGTCGAGGATCAGCCCCCGGCCGAGCAGCAGGTGGAGGAACATCACCGCGGGCGCCCACGCGGCCCCCCGGCGCAGCCGGTCCGCGCGGGAAAGGCGCGCGACCGGGGTGCCGAGCAGGTGCGGCGCCTCGATCCGCATGTAGCGGTCCTGCGATTGCAGCCAGCGCGAGAGCGGCTTGCGGTCGTCGTGGTCAACGCGCGCGGTGAGCGGGAGCACCGGGCCGTCCGCGTGGAGGCGCTGGGTGTGCCCATCCGGCCGGTAGCGGGCGCGGTCCCGGCGGAAGAGCACGACGCGCGGCGGGTAGATCGTCGCCCGCAGCGGCCGGCCGTGGACGAGGTAGCGGAAACCCGCCGCGTAGCCCGCCGCGTCCGCCGGGGGCTCCAGGCGTTGGACCTCCCCCGCCAGTTCCGGCGGGACGAGGTAGTCCGCATCCAGCGTGAGCACCCAGGGCGTGCGGACTTGGTCGAGCCCGAAGTTCCACTGGTCCGTGTGGTTGTCGAAGCGACGCTGGACGACCTCCACGTTGGGAAACGCCCGGGCCAGCCCTACCGTGTCGTCCGTCGAAAAGCTGTCCACGACCACCACGCGCCCGGTCCAGGTCAGCCGGGCGAGCGCGCGGGGCAGATTTTCGCGCTCGTTGAAAGCGAGGATGAGCGCAGTGACGGCGATCATGCGAGGGAACCTGCCGCCAGGGTTTGACCCGTGAGCAGAGTTTGACCGACCGCCTCGGTCTGAGCCGCGACGCGGTCCCAGGTGTAATGGTCCAAGACCAGGCGCTGCCCGCGGAGGCCCATCGCCCGGGCCGCCGCACCGTCGCGCAGCACGTCCCCCAGAGCCGCCGCGAAACTCCCGGCTTCCGTGGGCGTGACCCGCGCCGCGTCAACCTGCCCGGCCGCGGCGAAATTACAGCCTTCGGTGATGACGCAGGGCACGCCCGCGGCCATCGCCTCCAGCACGGACATGCTGAAGCCTTCGGAGTAGGAAGGCGCCACGAACACGCTGGCCGCGGCGAAAGCCCCGCACTTGAGCGCGCCCCCCAACATCCCGGTGAAGGTGACGGCATCTCCCACCCCCGCCGCCGCAAAAAATCCGCGGGCCGTTGCCGTGAAACCCACGTTGTCCGGGCCGGCGACGACGACGTGGGTGTCCGGGAACTCCGCCCGCACCCGCGCGAAGGCGACCGCCAACGTGTCCAGCCCTTTCTTCGGGTCAACCCGGTGCAGGAACAGGATGAGCCGCCGTGCGCGGGTCGCGGGAAAACGCTCCCGGAACCCCGCCGCCTCCGCCGCGTCCCCGGCACCGTTCCCGGCGGGGTCAACGCCGTTTGGGATCACGACCACCGGGGGGCCGAGCCGCAGGGCGGCGAGGTTGGCCGCCTCCGTCGGGTTGAGCGCCTGGAGGGCCGCGGCGCCGCGCAGGACCAACGGACGCTCGATCAGCCCAAAGTAGAGACGCTTCTTCCAGCCCTTGTAGGCCAACGCCCAGGGTTCCAGCATCCCCTGGGGGTTGATGAGGTAGGGCACCCGCCGGCCCCGGCACGCCAGGGCGCAGGCCAGGGCGGGGAAGTTGAAGTCGGACTGGTGGTGAACCACGTCGTAGTCCCGGACGTGCCCCCACAACCAACGCGCCAGCGGCAGGCTGGGCTTCCATTCGCTCCGCCCGTGACGGGGGAAAAGTTGTAGCCGCCAGCCGTCCTCCCGGGGGAGCCAGCGTCCGGTCGGCAGGTCGAGGTCGGCCGGGCCGTTGGCCGAGGTCGTCACCAAGTCCACGCTCAAACCCCGACGGGCCAGGGCGGCAGCCATCGCCGGGGCGATCCGCGAGGGGCCGCCGTAGATCGGCCCGAGCGCGGGGA
>CAXTFX010000392.1:0-4651 GCA_964243185.1 uncultured Chthoniobacterales bacterium | reverse complement strand
TATCTGCGCGACATGTTCGGCACCTACCAGGTCGGCGCCATCCACGGCCGGCTCATCACCGCGTGGTCTGCGGCGGCCGTCATCGGGCCGCAGGTCATCAACTACATCTCCACCGCCAAGAAGGAGGCCGGCGTGCTGAAGACCCTGGCTTACAACGATTCCATCTACATCTGCGCCGGGATGCTGGTCGTCGGCCTGATCTGCAATCTGCTGGTGCGCCCGGTCCATCCCAAGCATCACTTCACCGGCGACATCACGGGGGGCCTCGCCCCGAAGCTACCCGAGTCCGCTCCGATAATGGCTGGGACCGCCACCGCGCGTGTTTGACCCTGAAGACGGCTCCGAAATCTTTCCCCCGTCCCGCCATGAACCCGAAAATCCTGCTCCCCTGGCTGGTCATCGCCTTCCCGCTCGGCTGGGGAGTTTACCAATCCATCCTCAAGTCGCTCCCCCTCTTCGGGGTGCAAACCGCCGCCGCCGTGGCCCCGGCGAGACCGGTGACCCCGACGGGCAATGCGACCGCCGCGCCGACGCCTGCCACCGCCGCCCCCGCGCCGACACCGGAGCGGACGGCGACCACCGCGCCCAACGCGGCGCCGTCCGCCACGCCTTGACCGGGGGGGGCAGACGGCGACCGGCCGGGTCGGGTGGAGGCGACGCCGTCGCGGGGCCGCGCCGGCCGTGGTAAACTGCCTCACATGGTGGCGAAAGCGGAACTTCCCGGTCACGCGCGCCGCGTGCCCAACCCGACGGTTTGGCTGCGCGAGCAGGGCCTGCGCGTCACCCGCGCCCGCACGGCCATCGTTGACCTGCTGCGCCGCTCCCCGACGCCCCTGTCGCTGGGCGACATCCACGCCGGGCTGACGGCCGCGAACGCCGACCCGGCGGCGGCGTGTGACTTCGCCACGGTGTTTCGCTTCCTCAGGGTGTTAGAGGATAAAGCATTGGTGGACAAGCAACCGTGGATGGACGGCAACGCCCGCTACGAGCTGAAGCCCAGCGCCTCCTGCCCGGACGGGGACGGCGCGCACGACCACCACCACCACTTCCTCGTTTGCCGGCAGTGCCAGCGCACCGAGCGGATCGAGCAGTGCCTCGTCAACCGCCTGCAAACCAGCCTCGGCCGGCAGACCGGCTACCGCGAGATCGCTCACACGCTCCAGTTCTCCGGGCTGTGCCCGCGCTGCCAGCCGCCGGTGGGGTGAGGAGCGGCGCCCGGCCGCAACGCGGGCCTAGCTGACATCCTCGGGTCGGTTCCAGTTAACGAACTGGGCGGCGTCCCGCGGCTGAAGTTCCACCGGCGTGATGAGGCCGGCGGCGACGGCGTCCCGCAGAAGACCTTGCAACGACCGGTCCGCCCCGCGCAGGCGCTCCCCGGCGAGGCCGTGCGCGGCGCGGGGGTAAACGGCCGCCAGCGGTTCAAAAAAGCCGTTGGTGCCGACGCCCACCGCCCCGCGCCCCGGTTCGCAGCGGGGCAGCAGGCGTTCGCGGAAGAAACCGGCCGTCATCGCCGGCAGGTCCACGGCGAGGACGACGACCAGCGGCGACCCCGCCGCCCCGAGCGCCGCCGCGATGCCCGCCAGCGGGCCGAGGCCGGGCATGGCGTCCGGGAGCGCGCACACGTCCGCCGGCAGCCCTGCGCGCGGCGGGCCGGAGAGGAAAATCTCCGCCGGTCCCAGCGGCCGGAGCACGTCGTCCAGTTGCCGGCGCCAGAGCGGGCGGCCGTCGGGCAGGACCATCTCGGCCTTGTCCCGACCCATGCGGGAGGAGCGCCCCCCGGCGAGGAGAACCGCGCTAAGCGCCAGGCTCATGGCGGGGGCCGGTCAACCGCTCTCCCGGCGCGGGCGTCGGCTTCCGGCGCACGGCCGCGTAGGCCAGAAAGCCCGCGCCGCCGAGGATCATGAACAGGGAAAGGAACTGCCCGCGCGTCAGCCCCAGGGTGAAGGCGATGCCCACGTCGGGCTCGCGGAAGCCTTCGCCCACGATCCGCAGCAGCGCGTAGCCGACCATGAACACGCCCGTCAGCGTGGCCACCGGCGCCCGGGTCCGGGTGCGGATCAGCCAGAGCATCGTGAACAGCACAACCCCCTCCAGCGCCGCCTCGACGAGCTGCGACGGGTAACGCGGCGGCAGCACCGCCCCGAGCGCGGCGCGGACCTGCGGGTCCAGGTAGGCCGCCGCTGCCGGGTCGGTCTGCCCGGTGGCGGCCTGGGCCCGGGCGAAAAGCTCCGTGCCCGGCCGGAGCTCGTGCGGGAACTGCACCGCCCACCACGGTCCCGGTCCGCCGGGCGTCAGGCCGGGCACCACGCGGCCCCAGAGCTCGCCGTTGATGAAGTTGGCCACCCGCCCGAAGAATAACCCCAGCGGTGCGGCGACGACGAGGTTATCCCCCACCGCCGGCCACGAATACCCGTGCCGCCGGGCATAGACCCAGGTGAAGATCACCAGCCCGAGGATGCCCCCGTGACTGGACATCCCCCCCTCCCAAAGCCGGAAAAAAGCCAGCGGGTCGGAGAGGAGTTTGTCGCGTTCGTAAAACAGGAAGTAGCCTAACCGCCCGCCAAGCATCACGCCGAAAATGGCCGCCGCGGTGATGAAATCCGCGACCTGCCCGGGCTTCAACGGCCCGTAGCCGCGCCTGGCCAGGTGCACGATGACCCCGAAGCCGCTGACGAACGCCAGGACGTAGGCGAACCCATACCAGCGCAGCCCGAACCGCTCGCCGAGGCGCACGATGAACGGGGAAAGGTCGTGGACGTAATAGGCGAGGGAAGATGTCAAAGCGTGGCGGGGGTCAATTTTTTGTCCGCAGATTACGCCGATCACGCAGATTGTTTTGGGTTGTGGAAAACGCCGGAATTGCCAACTCCGGGAACTCTGAACCCCTTCCAAACATCGGCGTCATCGGCGGACCAAACCCGGCGGCAGCTACTTCGCCGCCGCCCAGCCGTGCGCCAGCCGGGCGCGCACGCCGGGGGCGCGGAGATCAAAGTTCTCCGCCGGCTCGTTCGCCATCGGGGGGAACCATTTCCACCAGAACATCCCGGCCAGCAGCCCGCGGGCGTGCTCGCGCTCGCCCAGGCGCAGGGCCACGTCCACGCACCGGGCCTGGACCTCCGCCGCGTGGGGGCCGCCCTTCTCGAAGTTCCACGGGTCGCTGGCGGCGCGGGCGCTCTCGTTGTAGCCGATCTCCACGAACAGCACGGGCTTGTCGCCGAGTTTCCTGGACAACGCGCGCAGGTTGGCCAGGTGCTGTTCCCAACCCGTGAGGAGGTCTTCCTCGGACGGGTCGGGCGTGCGCGCCAGGGGGAAGTAGGCCAGCACGCCGATGTAATCGAGGTCGTCGTAGAACCCGACCTGCCCGTAGGAATCCCAGTTGCCGCCGTAGGTCAGTTTCCCGCCGTAAACCTCCCGCACCGCCGCGATGACCTCCCGCCAGCGCGCCTCGTAGCGTTGGGCGTGGGTGAACTCCAGGCCGACGCACAGGAGCCCCGCGCCGTGCGCCTGCGCGACGCGCGCCAGCCCGACGATCCACGTCTGGTAGTCCGCGAAAAAAGCGCGCCATTCCTCGTCGGACTCGAAGTTGATCTCCCCGCGCCAAGCGAACTTCGTGCCCCAGTGGGCCAGGTGCGGGATGAGCATCACGCCCAGCCCGCGGGCGCGCGCGGCCTCCAGCGGGAGGACCACGTAGTCCGGCTCGGGCGCCGTGGGCGGGACCTCGATGTGCCCGTCCTCCCGGACCTGCGCGTAGGGGTGCAGGGCGACGGCGTTGATGCCCAGAATCTTCAACTCGTCAAAGGTCGTGGCGACCTCCGGCCGCGCCCAGTCCGCGTTCCCCCGCTGGCAGGAAACGGTCATGCCGCGGATCGGCTCGGCCAACGGCGGGAGCGGCGCCGGCCGGGACCCGCTTTGCGCGAGGGCCGAAGGACGGAGGGCGAATGACGAAGCCAGGATGAGGGCAAACAAAAAGGGGCGCATCGAAAGAGGAAGCGCCTCCTTCGCCCGACTACCGGCCGCTTGGCAACGGCATTCTCCGGCGCCGGCCGCCGCCCCGCGGGGCGAAATGTGGAAGGGCGGAGCCTACAGCAAGCCCCAAGGCCGAAACCCTTCCCCCCCTCGTTTAGTCTCTTGCCCGCCGCCTCGTCCTTCGTCGTTCGTCATTCCGCCCGCCGGGCGGTCCCCTTATGGATAATCGTTCCCTCATCCGCCTCCTGCCCATCGGCCTGGCGCTGCTCGCCGCCGCCTGGACGTTCCTCTCCACGCCGACCTTCAAGAACCCCGAGACCGGCCGCCGCTCGAAGGTGGCGCTCGACTCCAAGCAGGAGCAGACCCTGGGTCTCCAGGCGTATCAGCAGGTGCTCTCCAAGTCTGAGATCGTGCGCGGCGGCCCGGTCGTGCAGGCCGTCACGGAGGTGGCCCAACGGCTGGCCGGGGCGACCAAGGCGCAGCTCCCGTGGCAGCTTTCCGTCGTGCGCGAGGACCAGGTCAACGCCTTCTGCCTGCCCGGCGGGGAGATCGTCGTTTACACCGCCATCCTGCCCGTGACGCAGAGCCGCGCCGGGCTGGCCGTCGTCTTGGGCCACGAGATGGCCCACGCCACCAGCCACCACGGGGCGGCGCGGATGTTCAAGCAGAACATCACGCAGACGCT
>CAXTFX010000391.1:0-4665 GCA_964243185.1 uncultured Chthoniobacterales bacterium | reverse complement strand
GCGACCTGGCAGAAGCTGACCCAGGGCCTGCCGCCGGGGACCGCCCGCATCGGCCTGGCGGTCGCCGCCGGCAGCCCCCGCGTGGTCATGGCCGTCGTCCAGAGCGAGGCCGGCGGCCCGAGCGACCTGCGCGACATCCACTCCAAGGCCGGCGGCGTCTTCCGCTCCGAGGACGGCGGGGAGCACTGGACGCGCACCTCCGACCTCAACCCGCGGCCGTTCTACTTTTCCCAGATCCGGGTGGACCCCGTCAACGAGCGCCGCGTTTACCTGCTGGGCATGGCGACGCTCGTGTCCGATGACGGTGGCAAATCGTTCCGCGAAGACTTTTTCGAGAAGGTCCACCCGGATTGTCACGCCCTAGTCATCCCGCCCGGCAGCGCCCCCACGCCCCGTTCGCCCAAGCCGGGTGCCGCGGAGCCGCCGACGCCGCCCCGTCCGCCCGTCTCCGCGCGGCTCCTGCTCGGCACGGACGGAGGCGTTTACCAGTCCTTCCAGGCCAGGCGGAATTGGAACCACCTCAGCAACTTCCCCGCCGGCCAGTATTGCCGCGTCACGGCGGACGACCTCCGGCCGTTCTACCGGGTCGCGGGCGGTTTGCAGAACAACTCCAACTTTGTCTGCCCCAGCGCGACCAACCTCAAGGACGGCATCCGCAACGCCGACTGGACCGGCCTGACCGGCGCGGACGGTTTCTACACCGTCTTTGACCCCGAGAACCCGGACCTGATCTACGCGGAGGCGCAGGAGGGTTACATCCACCGGGTCAACCTGCGCACCGGCGAGTCCCGGTCCATCCGCCCCTCTCCTTCCGAGGGTCAGTCCCGCTACCGGTTCCACTGGAACTCGCCCTTCCTCGCCAGCCGCCACCAGCGCGGGACGTTCTACCTCGCCGGCAACCGGGTCTTCAAGCTCACCGCGCACGCGGAGCGCTCCGCGGTCCTCAGCCCGGACCTGACCGCCAACGACATCGCCCGCGATTCCGCCGAGGGCAGCGGCGCGGAGAACTTCGGCGTCACCTGGGTCAAGGAGTTCACCGGCGACGAGTTGAAGCTGAAAAGTCACCAACGCCGCCGGCCAGACCACCGCCGCGCTCAAGGCCCCCGGCGCGCCCGGCCTGACGAGGATGAACTGGGGCCTGCGCCCCACCAAGGAGGCGCTCGTCAAATGCGGCAGCGATGACCCCAAGGAGCCCGTGCCGGCCGGCGATCACACCGTGGAGTTGAGCTTCGGCGCGACCAAGGTGAAACAACCCTTTCACGTGCAGTTCGCCGAGGGATTCCAGACCCGCTGACCCCGCCCGAGTAAACCCGTCCGGGCCCCACCCCGCTAACCGTTGGGGACCGGGAACGCCAAGGCGCCAGGGCAACGGGTAAGGTCGGAAGGAAAAGGCTAATTTGCCGCAGGCCCGCGTCCCCGGTCGGCCCCTATTCGTCGAGGGTAAAGCCAACCGCCACGGTCACCTGCCAGTGCGCCACCTTGCCGTTCTCGATGTGGCCGCGGGTTTCGGTGACCTCAAACCACCGCATGTTCCGCACCGACTTGGCCGCCCTTTCGAGCGCGTTGCTGACGGCTGCTTCGATCCCGTCCGGCGAGGAACCGACCAGCTCGATTTTCTTGTAAACGTGGTTGCTCATAATCCCGCAGGCTAGGGGGCGGCCCGGCGCCGGTCAATGTCCTCCTGCTTGGGCGCGCGGCCCGTTCCGCTTCTCGGAATGGGTTGACCCGGGAAGGATGGCGACCGTGGCTGGCGGGTCTGGCGATGAGCATGGTAACGTGTAGGCTCCCGTCCGCGCCTCGCGGGGACATTAAACCAAGGTGCCCGAGCCGCTCCGCATGAACCTTCGTCCGCCCCTCGTCAACGTCCTGCTCCGTTCCCTCCCGCGCGGAGTCGGCCTGGCGTTGGTCATCCTCGCCCTGCTCGTGGCGGCGCTGACGGGCTTTTACACCGTCGGGGCGGAGTCCGAGGGCGTGGTGCTGCGCTTCGGCAAGTTCCTGACCACGGCGGAACCCGGCCTCCATTTCAAGCTGCCGTGGGGCATTGACACCGTCACCATCCTGCCGACCCGCCGCCAGTTGAAGCTGGAGTTCGGCTTCACCACGCCCGGCTACACCAACGCGGTCCAAGGCGGCCCCAACCCCGAGGAGGAAAAATCCATGGTCACCGGCGACCTCAACGCCGCCCTGGTGGAGTGGGTCGTGCAATACCGCATCGAGGACCCGCGCAAGTATCTCTTCGACGTGCGCGATCCCGGGCAAACCCTGCGGGACATCTCCGAGGCCGCCATGCGCGAGGTGGTCGGCGACCGCACCGTGGACGAGCTCATCACCATCGGCCGGCAGGACATCGAGGTCTCGGCCTTGGGCCGGATGCAGGACCTGGCCAAGCTCTACGGCCTCGGGGTGCGCGTGGACCAGGTGCAGTTGAAGAACGTCAACCCACCCCGCCAGGTCCAGGCGTCCTTCAACGAGGTCAACAAAGCCCAGCAGGACCGCGAAAACGCCGTCAACGTCGCCACCGGCGAATACAACAAAGCCGTCCCCAAGGCGCGCGGCCAGGCCGACCAGACCATCCGCGCCGCCGAGGGCTACCGCTTCAAACGCATCAACGAGGCCGAAGGCGACGTGGCCGGGTTCAGCGCCATCCTGGCGCAATACCTCAAGGCGCCCGACATCACCCGCACCCGCCTCTACCTGGAAACGATGGGTGAGATCCTTCCCCAGGTGGGTCAGAAAACCGTGATTGACGAATCCATGCGCCAGCTCCTGCCCATCCTGCCGTTGAACAACGCCAACCCAACTCCCGGGGAGGTGCGGAAATGAACCGCCTCGGCTCGCTGGCGGCCGGGGTGCTGCTCCTCCTCGCGCTGCTCTTCTTCACCGGGGCGTTTTACCGGCTGGACCAAACCGAGCAGGCCATCATCACCCAGTTCGGCAAGCCGGTGGGCGATCCCGTCACCGAGCCGGGTCTGCACTTCAAGGTGCCCTTCGTGCAGACCGTGTATCGGCTCGATAAACGTTTCCTGGAGTGGGACGGCGCCCCGGTCGCCATCCCTACCCGGGACAAGACCTACATCCACGTGGACATGTTCGCCCGCTGGCGCATCGAGGACCCGAAAACGTATTTCGTCCGCCTGCACGACGAGCGCAGCGCCCAGTCACGCCTGGACGACGTGCTCGGCAGCGAAACGCGCAACTCCATCGCCAAGCACGACCTGATCGAGATCGTCCGCACGGACAAGAGCCGCAAACCCTTGCGCGACGAGACGTTGGGCGGCCCCACCGGCGTCGGCACGCTCGGGATGCTGCCGCCCATCCAGTTCGGCCGGCTGAAGGTCGAGGAGGAGATCCGCCAGGCGGCTTCCCAGAAGCTGGCCGAGTTTGGCGTCGCCCTGCTCGATTTGCGCCTCAAACGGGTCAACTACAACCCCGAGGTGCTCGACCGCATCTACCAGCGCATGATCTCCGAGCGCCAGCAGATCGCCCAACGCTTCCGCTCCGAGGGCGAGGGCGAGTCCGCGCGCATCGCCGGCCAGCGCGACCGCGACCTGAACGAGATCCAGTCCACCGCCTACCGTCAGCTCCAGCAGATTCGCGGGGAGGCGGATGCCAAGGCCACCGAAATCTACGCCCGCGCCTACACGCAAAACCCGCAGGCCGCGGAGTTCTACAAGTTCCTGAAGAGCATGGAAACCTTGCGTAAAACCCTGGGCAAGGACTCCAACGTGATCCTTTCCACGGACAGTGACCTCTTCGCGCCGCTCAAGCGCGCCACGCTCCGCCCAGTCTCACCTCCGGCCGCCACGCCCGGCCCGGAACCGGCTCAACCTTGATCCGTCACCGGGCGGGTTGACCACCGAGAGGCGTTCGCCCGGCGGCCGGACCACCGGAACCCGCCGTTTCAACCGGTAACGGACACCGCCGCTTGCGGCCCGCCCGGACGGCGCGAGGCCAGCGGGGCGGCGATGCTCTCCAGCGACTTGCCCTCCGCATCCACCCCGAGCCAGACCTCCGTGCCGGCGGCGATCAGGAGCAGGGCCGCCCCGCCCGCGTAGCCCCAGCCCAGCGGGGCGCGGGAATGCCACCGGTCACAGGCTTCGATGAGCTTGCCGTAGAGCAACGGCGCGCCCACGCCGCCGATCAGGGTGCCAATGGCGTAGAAGCCCGCGATGGCCAGCGCGCGGATCTCCAACGGGAAGATCTCGCTGACGGTCAGATACGCCGCGCTGGCCGCCGCGCTGGCGACGAAGAAAATCACCGTCCACGCCACCGCCTGGGTCGTGGCCGTGAGCATCCCCTGGGCAAACAGCCAGCCGGTGACGGCGAGGAGAACGCCCGAAACGGCGTAGGTGCTGGCGATCATCCGCTTGCGACCCACGGTGTCGAAGAGGTGCCCGAGCAGGATCGGCCCGAGCAGGTTGCCGAAGGCAAAGGGGATGAGGTAACGCCCCGTGCGTTCCGCGGGCACGTTATAAAAGTGCGTCAGGACCAGCGCGTAGGTGAAGAACAGCGCGTTGTAGAAAAACGCCTGGGCCACCATCAGGGTCAGGGCCAGGATGGAGCGGGTGCGGTGCTCGTGGACGACCGCGTGCCAGATCTCGCTCCAGGGCGTGTGCGAGCGGACCTGCACGTCGGCCGGCCCCCCTTCCGGCGCGGGCAGCGGGG
>CAXTFX010000390.1:0-4685 GCA_964243185.1 uncultured Chthoniobacterales bacterium | reverse complement strand
CTGCCCCGGCTGCGGTTCGACCCGCGCCCTGCACGCCCTGGTTCACGGCGACCTGACGGGAGCGCTGCACGACAATGCGATGCTCGTGTTGTTGCTCCCTGCCATCGTCGGGTTGCTCGGCGCGGAGATGCTGCTGCCGCCGGAGCGACGGCCCGTGGTCCCGGCTTGGGCGATCTGGACGCTGTTGGCCGTGCTGGTGGCATCACCCTGGCCCGCAACCTCCCGGTTTACCCGTTGACCCTGTTGGCGCCGCGGTGAGGCAAAGGGTTCCATCCGCCAGCAATGCGGACGAACCCCGTCGTCGCCCATCCCATCAATAGACCGCCGGCGAAAGCCTTTTTGTCCGCAGATGACGCAGATGAGCGCAGATTATTTCAGAGGGGGCTTCAGAGTTCCGGCCCAAGGGGGGTCGGGCCTCAACCTGGCAACTTCGGCGGCGGCGGGGGGTAGGGCGGCCTATCCCTAGGCCGCCCTACCCCCCGCCGCCGACGCCGCTCAAACGGAGGCTCGCTACCGCCAGGGGGCGTTTGCCGGCCCCTCTCCACCCCCACAAAATAATCTGCGGACAAAACGCCGGCGCGGCCCACCCTCGCCGGCGGTCTAATCCTCCAGGACGGGCACGCGCTCGACCGATCTCGGGTGGTGCCCGTTGCCGTGCCCGTTCGCGGCGTGGCCGTTCGCGGCGTGGCCGTTGTGCCCGTTCCCGTTGAGGTGCCCGTGGTGGCCGTGGCCGTTGAGCACGTTGACCGGGGCGGGACCCGGCGGATAAAATTTCACGCGGCGCGAGCCCTTGGGCTTGGCGCCGAGGTGGACGCGGGCGGTGTTACGCGCCAGTTCCAGGATGGGACCGGGCAGCTTGCGGCACTCGCCCAAGGTGGCGTCCAGCGCCCGGATGAAGCGGTCCACCTCCCGCTCCGTGATGGTCAGCGGCGGCAGGATTTTGATCACGTCCATGTTGTGCCCGGCCACCTGCGTCAGAACGCGGTGTTTGGACAACAGCGGGACGATGACCATCTGCGGGAACAGCGCCTTATCAATCTTGTGCGTGACTTTCCAAGCCACCTTGCCGCGCAGGTCCGGCGGCTCGGCGAACTCCAGGGCGATCATCAGACCCTTGCCGCGGATTTCCTTCAGGAAAGTGTGCTTCCGGCGCAGGTCGTTGAGCCGGGCCATGAGGAGTTCACCCATGCGCGACGAGTTCTCCACCAAGTGCTCGTCTTCCATCACGCGCAGGGTCGCTAGGCCACAGGTCATGGCCAGGTTGTTGCGGCCGAAGGTGGAGGAATGGACGACGCAGCGGTCCAGCCGGGAGAAGACGCCCTGGTAAACGCTCCGGCGCGTCACGATGGCCGCGCAGGGCACGTAGCCGCCGGAGAGCGACTTGGCGATGGTGACGATGTCCGGCTCCAGGTCCCAGTGCTGGAAGGCCCACCATTTCCCCGTCCGCCCGAGGCCGGTCTGGACCTCGTCGGCGACGAACAGCGTGCCGTATTGACGGCACAACGCCTGCGCGCGTTGGAAGTAGTCGTCGGCGGGAAAATGCACGCCTTTGCCCTGCACGGGTTCCACGATGAAAGCGGCCACGTCACGCCGCCGCAGGGTTTCCTCCAGCGCGTCGAGGTCGCCCAGATGAACCCGCTCGGTGTCGGCAAGGAACGGGCCGAAACCCTCCTGGAAGTTGGCGTTACCCGTGATGGACAGGGCACCGTAGGACAGGCCGTGGTAGGAGCCGTGCAGGCTGACGACGCGCGGCCGGCCGGTGCTGGCGCGGGCGAACTTCATGGCGCCCTCGATGGCCTCCGTGCCGGAGTTGCAGAAGAACACGGCGTCGAGGTGCGCGGGCAGCTTGGCCGTCAGCGCCTCGGCGAGCAGGCCGCTCAGGAGCGAGCAGTCCATCTGCACCAGGTTGGGCAGGTCCAGGTCCAGCGCGTCGTGGATGGCCTGCCGGATGACGGGGTGGTTGCGCCCGCAGTTGTAGACCGAGTAGCCGGAGAGGAAATCCAGGTAGGAGTTCCCGTCGGCGTCGTAGAGGTAAGGACCTTCCGCGCGGGTGTAAACGCGGTCGAAGCCCAGCGTTTCCTGCACTTGGACGAGCGTGCGGTTGAGGTGCTGGCGGTGCAGTTCGTAATTGTCGCCCATGCGTTCGGCAACGAGGGCTTTCAGGTCAAAGGACATGGCGGGTAAACCGGTCTGGACCCCAAGAGTGGCGTTTTCCCCCGGAAATTCCAGCCTTTGTTTAAGGACGTTAACCAAACGTGCGGAAGGGACGCGCGGACGCTCCGGGGCTCAGTCGCTCTCGTCGCCGTCGCCGCCGTCGTCGTCGCCGTTGGACCTGTGCTTGCCCCGGTTGGAGCGCGGGCTGCCGTCGTCCTCGTCGTCGCCGTCGTCGTTCTTGTGCCGTTTGCTCTGGGTCTTCTTCTTGGGTTTGTCCTCCTTGAACAGCTCGCGCAGGGCCTTGCCGGCCATCGGGGCGGCCGCGGTGCCGCCGTGGACGGAATTGTCCCCCGCGGCGCCCTCCACGCACACGGCGAAGGCGTATTTGGGCTTGTCCGCCGGGGCGAAGCCGATGAACCACGCGGCCGTGCGGGAGCGTTCGCGGTGCTTGTTGCCGGCGCCCCACTGGGCGGTGCCCGTCTTGCCGGCGACCTCGACGTTCGGGACGCGGGCCTGGTGGGCGGTGCCGTTGCCGTCCTCGATCACGCCGACCATGCCGTCCTTGATGGCCTCCATCACGTCCTCGCTCAGGCCGAGGTTGCGCCGGGGCTGGACGGGGTAGCCGCCGGTGATGTCGCCGTTGAGGTCCTGGATCTGTTTGACCAGTCGCAGCTGGTAGAACATCCCGCCGTTGGCGACGGTGGCCGTGGCCTGGGCCATCTGCACGGGGGTGACGAGCAGGTCGCCCTGACCGATGGACAGATTGGCGAGGTCGCCGTCGAGCAGCTTGCGCTTGTGGACGCGGCGCATGTAGTCATTGTCCGGCAGGCAGCCCTTCTCCTCGTCGCGCACGGGCAGGCCGGTCTTGGTGCCGAAGCCGAAGCGCCGGCCCCAGTCGGTCAGCTTGTCGGCGCCGGTCTTGATGCCGACCTGGTAGAACCAGGTGTCGCACGACTGGGTCAGGGCCTCGGCGAAGTTGAGGTCGCCGGCGTGTTTCTTCTTCCAGTTGTGCATGACGATGTTGCCAATCGTCATCTCCGGCGGACCGGGGAAGGTGTCGTCCGGGGAGATGGTGCGGCTCTGGAGCGCGGCGGCGCCGACCATGACCTTGTAGGTGCTACCCGCCGGGTAGGAAGCTCGGAAGGCGCGGGGGATGAGCGGGTTCCGTGGGTCATTGTTGAGCTTGTTGAACTCGGCCGGGGAGATGGCCGGCACGAACAGGTTCGGGTCGAACGACGGCCAGGAGGCCATCGCCAGCACGTCGCCGTTGTTAGGGTCAATGAACACCATCGCGCCGGGCTTGCCGCCCTTGGCCAGCAGGTCTTCGCACATGCGCTGGAGGTTGAGGTCGAGCGTGGTGACCACCGTTTTGCCCGGCACGGGGGCGGAGAGGACGCGCTCGGAGGTCTTGTTGCCCTTGCCGTCGAAGGTCAGGTTGAGCGAGCCGTTTTTGCCGGTGAGGGCGTCGTTGAAGGCCAGCTCGAGGCCCTCGCGCCCTTCCAGGTTGGGCCACATCGGCTCGTTGGGCTGGAGCGGGCCGTGGGGCGTGCCGCCCGTCTTGCCGACGTAGCCGACGAGGTGCCCCGCCACGGCGCCCTGGGGGTAGTGCCGCAGATAGACGGGCCGCAGGGAGAGGGGGGCTTGTAGCAGGGGGCGCAGGCGCTCGACCTCTTCGGCGGAGAGGTATTGGGCCAGGTCCAGCGGGACCATGCGGCGGTTCTTGTAGTGTTCCAGCACCTCCGTGGTGGACAGTTCCAGCGGCCGGCGCAGGAGGCCCTGCGCGGCGACGAGCTGAGGCTTCACGTAGTTGACCACCTGCACGTCGGACATTTCCGGGCCGCCGCTGGGGAAGGCCAGGTCCAGGTGGTAGCCCAGGCGGGACTGCGCCAGGGGCAGCCCGTTGCGGTCCACGATCTGGCCGCGCGGGGCGGGGACCTCGAAATAGACGGTGCGGGCGTCGGTCTGCGTTTCCCAGGTCGGCGTGATGCTCTCGGGCACGGTGGGCCGGACGGCGGTTTCCGCGACGGGGTTGCTCACCGTTTGCGGGCGCGGCGGCGGGTTGGCGGTGAACTGCCCGCGGGACGTGGAGGGGAGGCCGGCGAGGGCGAGCAGCGGGAGGAGCAGAGCGGCGCGCGGGGGGATCATAACGAGGCCGAGAATAGCCGAAACGTTCCCGCCGGGCGAACGGAAGTTGCGCGCGGCCGGCCCCCGCGGGCCGATGCGTTCTTTTCCACCATGCCCGACGCCCCCGACCCCAAACCCTGCGCGACCCGCCTGGGCTGGCGCGTGCGCGAACGCGCGGTGCCCTTCGCGGGCCGGGTCAACCGCCTGCGCGTGGACCGCATCGAGGTTCCCGGCCGGGGGGAGTTCACCTATTCCTACCTGGAGCGCGGCGAGTCCGTCATCATCGTCCCCGTGCTAGCCGACGGGCGCGTGGTGCTCATCCGGCAATACCGTTACGCCGTGGACGCACGTTTCGTCGAGCTGCCGGCCGGCTGCGGGGCGGACGCGGGGGGTATCCCGCTGGAGGA
>CAXTFX010000389.1:0-4692 GCA_964243185.1 uncultured Chthoniobacterales bacterium | reverse complement strand
AGCAGCGTGAGGGCGGCGACCACGGCCGTTATCATCAGCGGGGGGAGGAACTTGATGGGGGATTGCATCTTGTTTTAGGGGAGTTACTCGAGCGACGGCCGGGGGGAACGTCCGCCCGGCCGGAGACGAAACTTTCCCCAGTTCGTGACCGCGAACAAGCGGCGCCGTCGCTAACCCGCCGCGGCGCCGCGGGCGAGGTGTTCCACCAGGTCCCGCGCCCGCACGATGCCCACCGGCCGGCCGTCGGCGCCCGCGCCCCCCCCCACGGCGGCGTAGCCCGAGCGGGCCGTCCGCAAACGGCGGATCACGGCGTAGGCGGGGTCCTCCGGGCGCACCACCACCGGGGGGCGCCGCCCGGCGCCGGGCAGGAGCACGTCGCGCCCCGCGTCCCGCTCCAGGCGCAGCGTGAAGGCTTCCAGCAGCGCCAGCAACTCCCCGCCGCCGCCGGCCGTCCCCCCCGCCACGATCGGCACGCACTCCAGGCCGCCCTGCGCGCGGATGTGGGCGAGGAGGTTCCCCACGGTAGGCCGCCGCGGCTCCCCCGGCCCGACCACGAAGGGCGCCGGCAGCGGCCGCATCACGTCCCGGGCGCGCACCCCGCGCAGATCAACGACGGCGTGGATCATCCCGCGCTCCGCCGGCGACAGGGCACCGTGGCGCTCACCCTCGGCCGCGAAGTCTTTGAGTTCCTCCCGCGCCACGAACACGCTCCGCTTCCGGGCCTCCCCCGTGACCGCGCCACCCCCCGCTCGCCCCTCCTCGCGCCCCCGGTTCAGCCCCCCCGCCACCCGGTTCAGCCCGGCGCCAAGCGCCAGCAGAGGACTGAGCAGCGCGCCCGTCCACTCCAACAACCCCGCCAGCGTCGCCAGCGCTCGGTAGGGGAAGCGCCGGAACAGGAACCGCGGCAGGATTTGCACGCCAACCAGATACACCGGCAGGAGCGCAGCCCCGGCCACGACGTAACCCCCCGGGCTCCCCAGTCGGCGCACCAGCGCGTCGGTGACGAGCACCAGCGCGGCCACGTCGGCGAAGTTCGTCACCAGCAGCACCGTCGCCAGCAGCCGCCCCGGTTGCGCGAGCAACCGGGCGAGCTTCTGCGCCGCCGGGTCCCCCGCCCGCACCCGCCCGCGCAACCGCGTCGGGTTCACCGACAGCAGCCCGGCCTCGATCCCGGTGAAGAGAAAGGAGGTCAGCAGGAAAAGGGCAAAGGCGAGCCAGATCATGGGGCGAAACGAGATGCCGGATGCCGGATGCAGGATGCAGGATGGCAGAGTTTCGGGAAAAGTGTCATTCGCGGGTTAGTTATCTTGCATCCGGCACCTTGCATCCGGCATCTCGTTTCGCATCACCCTCCCTTCCGCCTTTCGATCAGCACCTCCCCCACGCGGCGGCGCGAGGCCTGTCGGACGGTGGCGAGAAGGTCGCCGGGCAGGGGGACGACGGTGCCGGCGCGGGGCAGGTGGCCCAGGCGGGTGGAAAGCAGACCGTTGATGGTGTCAATCCCGGCCGGGCTGTCTTCGGCGCCCGGGGCCAGGGGCTCGAAGACAGCGTGCTCGGCCACGTACTCCAGCCGGGCGTGGCCCGCGGCCAGAAGGCTGCCGTCGGCGAGCGGTTCGAGGTAGAGCGCCTCCTCGCCCCCGCGGGGCAGGGCGTCGCCGAGGATTTCCTCCACGATGTCGGAGAACGTCACCACGCCCTCGACCCCGCCGTATTCATCAACCACCAGCGCGAGGCCCTGGGAATGCTTGAGGAACGCCCGCAGCAAATCCAGCGCGGGCATGGTCTCGCTGACGAACGACGGGGCGTCGAGCGCCTCGTGATACGGGGGGACCGCCGCCGGGTCCCCGCCGGCCGCGGCGATGGCGTCGAGCAGGCGGCCCACGTCGAGCACGCCGAGGATGTCGTCGGGCGTTTCCCCATACACCGGCGTCCGGCGGTGGCGCGCGGCCCGCAGGCGCTCCACCGCCGCGGCGTTGTCCAGGTCGTCGGGCAGGGCGAAGGCGTCCACCCGCGGCGTCATCACGTCCTTGGCCGTCTTGTCGCCCAGCTTGATGATCTCCGCGATCATTTCGCCCTCGGCCGCGGGCAGGTCGCCGGATTCCGCGCCGGCCTCGACGATGCTCTCGAACTCCGCCTCCGTCAGCGGCAGCGGCTCGCGCAACCGCGCGGGGGTCAGCCCGGCGGCGAGCCGTTCGCCCAGCCGCGCCAGCCCGTGCGCCAGGGGGTCCAGGGCCGGCCGGAGAAACTCCATCACGGTCGCCGCCGGCCCGGCCACGCGCATCGGGTCCTGTAGGGCCAGCAGCTTCGGCAGCAGGTCGCACAGGCCCACGACCAGGACGAACAGCCCGACCGCCGCCCACCAGAACGAGGTCTGCGGCAGGCGTTCCCGGAGGAGGTGCAGGCTCAACAAACACAAGGGCACGTTGGCCAACGTGTCGGCGAGCAACAGCGCCCCCAACAGCCGGCGCGGCTCGGTCAGGAGCGCGTCCAGGACCGCCGCCCGGCGCGGGTGCCCGGCGCGTAGGCGCTCGATCTGCGGGCCGCGCAGGGAAAACAGCGCGGTTTCCGCCGCCGAGAAGAACGTCGACAGCGCACCGAGCAGCAGCAGGAGGCCGAAAAGGAGGGCGGTGGCGAACAAAGTGGCGCACCCCTCGACCCGGCGACCGGCGCGCGGCTGGAAGTTAAGCCCGGGCCGGGGCAGAGTTCGAGCGCGAAATGATGAACCCGACGCCCGCCCCCGCCGCCCCCAAGCACGACCGGATGGAGACGTTCATCGCCGGTCTTGGAGCGGACCCAACCTCCCCGCAGCCCGCGTGCTTACAAGGCTACTGCCGCCTGTTCGACGCTGGCCGTTACTACGAGGCTCACGACGTGTTGGAACACCTCTGGCTGGCCACGCCGCGGGTCGAGCCGGACTACCACTTCTTCAAGGGGCTCATCCAGCTCGCCGGCGCCTTCGTGCACCTGGAAAAACAGTTTCACGCCCCCGGCCACCCCAAACACGGCCGCCGGCTCGCCCCGGCCGCCCGGTTGTTCGCCCTTGCCGCCGCCAACCTCGCCCCCGCCGGCGCCGGACGCCACGGGCTGGACGTGGCGGCGTTGCGGGAACTCTGCGCCGAGAACGTCCGGGCGCTGGAATCCTCTGGCTTCACGCGCAGCCCCTGGTCGCCGGGAAACGCGCCGGTCCTCCCCGTCGGCCACCCCGGCTCACTCGACCGGGAGACGCTCTAAACCCCGCCCGGATCAGGCCCGCGCGGCAGTCAGCCCGGAGGTGCCAGCTACCGCTGGCCCGCGGTCCCCGGCGGTAAGTTCGTCGGTCTTGAGCTTGGCGATGGCGTAGATCATCAACCCGTAGCCGCACTTCGCGGTGATGTCCGCGATGGAGTAGCCAACCTGCGTGAACACCTCGCTGCCCGCCCCGGTGAAGCCGAAGAAGGGGGCCATATAGGCGATGGGGTAGAAGCCCCAGGTGGCCAGCGTCAGCAGCCGGATATTGCTCAACAGGACCGCCACTTGGGGGCTCTCCTGCGGAATGGTCTTGCCGACCTCCGTCCACAGCACCCAGATCAGATAGACGAAGGGAATCGTGCTCAGGGTGCCCCAGAGCGCGCGGGTCCCGTTGCTGTCGGCGTTCTGGCCCGGGTAGCCCAGGGCGATCATCAGGGCGGCGGCGATCACGAGCTTGGGCATCAACCTCCCGCGCGCCCCGCGGTCAATCTTGAGAATGTGAACGAGCTCCACCATCAACAGCGGCACGGTCAGGAACCAGTCCACGTAGCGATAGAGGTCGTTGAACGGGGTGGCCGTGGACGCATACTTGCCGCCCAGCCCGCCGGTGAGTTGGTAAGACTCGTGCCAGTTGTTGAAGATGCGGAAGTAATGGTAGCCGGCGATGGTGACAACCAGGGCGGACACCACCATCGAGAGCCGGTAGCGCTCGGCGAGGGTCTGCCGGGCCAAGACGAAGAAGAGGCCCGAGGCGATCATCGCCGCGATGGTGAGGGACAGGAAGTTATAAACCAGGGAGTATTGGTTGACGGAGAGGTCAGGGATGCTGTGCATGGGAGCGGCGGGGTGGACGTGGTGCGGCGGCGGGAGGCCGGACGCGGGATCTCCTCCATTACGCGGCCTCGGGTCGGGCGGGTGCAACGAGAATGGAAAAGTAGGTGCCGTGTGGCGTGGCAGCAATCCAACGCCCCCGTCGACGGGCCGCCCCGGTCCTCCGCGGCGTCGTCACGCCAGCACCCAGCGCGCCGGGTCCCGCGGAGACGGCCGCCGCAAACAACGAAACCGCCGGGCGGATTGCTCCCCCCGGCGGTCTCTTGTTGAACTAACGGATGTCGGTCGGGCGACCGACGGCCGGACTTAGTAGTCCATGCCGCCCATGCCACCCATCCCGCCCATGCCGCCGCCGCCGCCGCCGCCGCCGGCGGGGGCCTTATCCTTTTCGGGCAGCTCGGTGATGACCGCTTCAGTCGTCAGGAGCAAGCCGGAGATGGACGCGGCGTTTTGCAGCGCGGAGCGCGTGACCTTGGTCGGGTCCACGACGCCGGCTTCCACGAGGTCCACGTATTCGCCGGTGGCGACGTTGTAGCCCACGTTGCCCTCGCGGGCCTTGACCTCCTGGACGATAAGGGCGCCCTCCTGGCCCGCGTTGTCGGCGAGCTGGCGGAGCGGGGCCTCGACGGCGCG
>CAXTFX010000388.1:0-4702 GCA_964243185.1 uncultured Chthoniobacterales bacterium | reverse complement strand
ATCGAAACCGGCTCCCGCATGGACGACGTGATCTTCCAGGAGTTCAAGGGCACCGGGAACATGGAACTCGTCCTGGACCGCAAGATCTCCGACCTGCGAATCTTCCCGGCCGTGGACATCTTCCAGTCCGGCACCCGGCGCGATGAATTGCTGCTGGCCGAGTGGGAGTTGGACAAGATCAACGTCATCCGCCGCGGCCTGGCCGGGCACAAGCCGGTGGAGGCCATCGAGCGGCTGTTGTCGTTCCTGAAGAAGTTCCCGACCAACGCGCAGATGCTCACCAGTCTGCCGGGTTGACCGCGCGGCGCGCGGGACGACGACGCCCGAAGGACCAAATGACCAACCGGGAGTTTTCGGGCTTCGTCATTCGGGCTTCGTCATTCCGCCGGAGGCGGCCTCACCCGGTTCTTCCAACGCCGCCGGCGCCGGCAACAGCAGCAGCCCGTCCGCCCCCGTGCCCTCCCCGGCGAAGGGCGCGAGCCGCTCCGTCGTCGCCGCCTCCGCCGTTCGCGTGGTCAACCGCCGGCCGTCGAGCTTTCCGCCCGCGCCGATCTCATACACCGTCAGCGAGGGCGGACTGCCGAAGCTCCAACCGACGACCAGCCGGTCGCCGACGCGCTGGCCCAACCCCCGATAAACCGTCACCCCGCCGACGGCGAAGCTCAGGGCAAAGTCCGTTTCCCCAGCCCCGGCCCGCTTGGTGATCGTCACCTCGCCTTCGAAGCTGCCCCCGCCGTCGCGCCGGCCGTGGAACGGGTGCCGGCCGGGCAGCGCGCCGCCGTTGCCCGGCGTCTCAAAGACGATTTCCCCCGGCGCGGAGGCGCCATCAATGCTCGTGATCCAGCGCCCGCGCCAGCGCCGGCCGCCGTCTTCGGCCCGGTAGATGCCCACCCCGTGCGCCGGCCCGCCGGTGGCCAGGGAAACGCCGAGTAAGTCGCCGTCGCGCAACGCTAGACCCCGCCGCGTGGAGCCGCCCCGGGAACGGCCGTTGGCGCCGATGCTCCCGCCCGTGCGCCAGACGACGCTGTAACCCCGATTGCGCGGGGCGATGTCCACTGTCTGCCCGGCCGGATCGCCGGATTCCACCGAGCTTTCGGCCACGACGTAGCGACCGGCCAACGGGTCGGGCGGCGCGGCGGATAGGGACGAGCCGACGAGCACACACGCGAGGAGGGCAGATCGGGAGGACAGGTTCATCGAGGTAGATGGCGCGGTTTGCCTTCGGCTATCTCGCAGACTCGGTTCTCGCGCCATCCACCTCGGATCATCCGAGCGCCACATACGCCCGCAACCCCTGTCGCCCGCCCTCGCGTCCAAACCCGCTCTCCTTGAACCCGCCGAAGGGCGAGGTCGGGTCGAACTGGTTGAACGTGTTCGCCCACACCACGCCGGCCTGGAGCATCGCGGCCACCTGCAAAACCCGGCTCCCCTTGTCCGTCCACACCCCGGCCGAAAGCCCGTAGGCCGTGTTGTTCGCCTTCTCGACCGCCTCCTCCAACGTGCGGAACGTCAACACGCTCAACACCGGGCCGAAGATCTCCTCCCGCGCGATCCGGTGGCTTGGCGTCACGCCCGTGAAAATGCTCGGCGCGAACCAATACCCCCGGTCCGGCAACCGGCAGGTGGGCGACTGGTAAAGCTCCGCGCCCTCCGCCTCGCCCGCCGCGACCAGCTCGCGGATGCGTGCCAGTTGCCCGGCGGAATTGATCGCGCCAACATCCGTGTTCTTGTCCAGCGGGTTGCCCACGCGCAGCGATTCCAGCCGCGTCTTGAGCTTGTTCACGAAATACTCCGCGATGGATTCCTGCACCAGCAGCCGGCTGCCCGCGCAGCAGACGTGGCCCTGGTTGAAGAAGATGCCGTTAATCACGCCCTCGACCGCCTGGTCCACCGGGGCGTCGTCGAACACGATGTTCGCCGCCTTGCCGCCGAGTTCCATCGTCAGCCGCTTCCCGCTCCCCGCCGTTTCCCGCAGGATGGCTTTGCCCACGGTCGTGGACCCCGTGAAGGCCACCTTCGCCGCCGCCGGATGTTTGACCACCAGCGACCCCGTCGCCCCCGCACCGGTGACGAAGTTCACCACCCCCGGCGGCAGTTCCGCGTCCCGCAGGATCTCCGCGAACTTCAGGGCCGTGATCGAGGTCGTTTCCGCCGGTTTCAGCACCGCGCAATTCCCGCCCGCCAGCGCCGGCGCGAGCTTCCACGCCAGCATCAGCAGCGGGAAGTTCCACGGGATGACCTGCCCGACGACCCCCAACGGCCGGGGCGTCCACGGCCCCGGGAACGCATACGCCAGCTTGTCCGCCCACCCCGCGTGGTAGAAAAAGTGCGCCGCCGCCTGCGGCACGTCGAAGTCGCGGGATTCCTTGATCGGCTTCCCCCCGTCAATGGTCTCCGCCACCGCGAACTCCCGCGCCCGGTCCTGCAACAGCCGCGCGATGCGGAACAGGTATTTCCCCCGCTCGGCCCCCGGCATCGTCCCCCAGACGTTCTCGAATGCCCCCGAGGCTGCCGCGTAGGCCGCGTCCACGTCCGCGGCGTCCGCCACGGCGATGTCCGCCAGTTTCTCCTCCGTGGCCGGGTTGAGGGAGCCGAGATACTTTCCCGACTTCGGGGCCACGAACTCGCCGTTGATAAACAGCCCGTATTCCGGGCGCAGATTCGGCTCGGCGGATTCCGGCGCGGGGTCGTAGGGCCAGAGGTCGCCGAAGTTCAGCGCGTGAACGGTCGGAGCGGCAGCGGCGGGTTCCGGGGCGTGGTGGCCGTTGCCGTTGGCATGGGGCTTAACGGCAGTCGGCTTCCGGGGGGCGCGGGTGGACATGGAGGGAACTTACCCGCGTCGTCGCCTTTTCCAAGATGGCTGGGGGGCACCGTTTACCATTGAAAACGGCATCACTTTTTGAAAAATGTGTTGCACTAATCAAAAAGGTGGGCGAGCTCCCGTAAATGAACGGAAAGATTCTTGTCGGTGACTGTCTCGCGGTGTTGCCAAGCCTCGCGGACGAGACTTTCCAAGCCATCATTGCTGACCCACCCTACTTTCGAGTTTTGATCGGAGAAGATTGGGACAACCAGTGGCGCCAGGAGGGGGAATACCTGGAATGGTTTGATCAATGGGTAGAACTTGCCGCCCGAAAGTTGAGAGATGACGGATTGTTCTTTATTTTTGGTCAGTTAGGAAAGCGGGAACATATCTGGCTGCACATCTCATCAATGATAAGCAGAAGACTGCAATTTCACGACATGTTGATTTGGGACCGGGCCGTGGGTTACAACGAGAGATACGACAGCTTCACGCCATGTTATGAAATGATCCTGGTCCTTAGAAAACATAGGGAGGCCAAGCCCTATTTCGATAAAGATGCCTTGCGGTCACCCTACGGCGAGGAGACAATTAAATCTTATCTGAAGGATAAAAGATATAAAAACAGAGAGGCCCGCAAGACGCACCTGCAAAAAGGTAAATATGCCACGAATATAATCAGGGTTCCAAGCTTGAAGGGCGCCTCGAAGGAAAAGATTGGACATCCCGCACAGAAGCCGATTAAACTTATAAAGGATCTGATAATATGCTCAACACGAGAGGGAGACAGCGTGCTCGACCCCTTTTTAGGATCAGGCACCACCGCCGAAGCCTGCGAGCAATTAGGGCGCTCATGGGTTGGCATCGAGGCTCAGGAAAAATATGTTCAAATCGCAGCATCAAGGCTGAAGCATCTTTCCCCCGGACGGGCCGCTCTCAACGGCTTTTTTGAAATGTCCGGGGTCCCGAGCTAAACGGATTGGGAACAAATTCTCCAAACAACGTGCATTGAACGCTGGAATATGGTTCCTTGCCGACCATCTGCCAGAAAGCGTTAAAGCCAAGACTGCATTGCAGTCTCCTCTGGGTTTTTGAATCAATCTTCGGGTTTAGAACAATTTTTGCGTCCGTGAATGGCAAGCTGTTCTTCGCGTTCTTCGCCGCCATTCTGGCGGTCGTGTAGTGCGCGGTAGTGTCTTTGATGATCCGGTCGAGCCGGAGCAAAACTTCAGAAGTGATGGGAGCGAAAAGACTTTTCCAGTAAGACGCCGAAACCTTGTAAGCTTCTGCGGCGACGAAATTTTTAGAAGCACCATCTTGACGCCAAAAGCCGACAATCAGGAGGAAATCTTCCGAGAGGTTGAACTGACGCAAGGCATCTCCGAAGCCGATTGGGGAACCATACTCGCAGGTTTTTATCGAAACCGGAAGGTGTCGCATCGTTTCGGGAATGATTTCAAGCCGGTTGAATTCAGGGGTGACGTCCCACTTCTGTGTGTAGCCCGTGCCGGAAAGAACGAAAAAGGTCCGAATTACCCAACTCTCGAAATCGAACCCATGTCTCTGGACTTCAGCCATGATTAAAGAGAGTGGGGCGTCCCGCGGAGGTCGCAGGAAGGGGGCAGGCCGAAAGTCTAAAGTTTACGGCCGCCGCGAAACATTGTCCGTCCGGGTTACATCGCAAACGCGAGAGACGATACGGACCGTTGCTCAAGAGCAAGGCAAAAGCATGGGAGCAATCGTAGATGACGCCGTCAGCCAAGCGTTTAACAAATAATCCAGTTTCGCGGCCAATCCGCTCTCGGTCCGGGCGGTTCGATTCAGGAAGTTACGAACCCTGGCCGTAGAGACTGACAACGAGAGGAAACTCCCGTTGGATCAATACCCCGCCGTCGCCTC
>CAXTFX010000387.1:0-4716 GCA_964243185.1 uncultured Chthoniobacterales bacterium | reverse complement strand
TGGTGATGACCATCACCGTCGGCTCGACCATCCAGATCGCGCTCCTGGTGGCCCCGCTGCTGGTGCTGACCTCCTGGCTGATGGGCAAACCCATGAACCTCGTCTTCGCCAACCCGATTGAACTGGTGGCCATCGCGGCCGTGGCCTTCGCGGTCAACGCCATCGCCCAGGACGGCGAAACGACGTGGTTCGAGGGCGTGTTGTTGCTGGCGGTGTATGCGCTCTTGGCGCTGAGCTTCTTCTTCCTGCCGGGATAGTCCACGGCTCCGGAGGGGCACGCGCCGACGTGCCCGCCGTCCTTCGGTTTGGACGTTTTCCGCGCCAGCGGCGGGCACGACGGCGCGTGCCCCTCCAAGACGGATTTGCGCCGCCGGCTCAACCGAAGAGTTCGTCCACGCTCACCCGCAGTTCGGGCAGCCGCGCGCAGGCCAGCGTCTCCCCGCGCCCGACGCGGCGCACCTCCTGGTAAACGCCGTTCTCCGGCCGGCGGTAAACCTCCACGGCCTCCTCCGAGCCGAGGACGATCCAGTATTCCGCCACTCCGGCGGCGGCGTAGTCGGCAGCCATCGTCCGGTCTTGGGCCGCGCTGCTGACGGCAATCTCCACGACCAGTTCGGCCGTCGTCGGGCGGGACCGGCGCAGGGTGGAGCGGTCCCCACGCACCACGGAGACGTCCGGCTCCGGCAGCGAGCCGGCGAGGCGCAGGGTGCTCTCCTGACGAACGACGCAACCGGCCGGGGGCGCGGCCTGGAAGTGGTCGTAAAGCCACTTGGTGAGGTCTTCGTGGGTTTCAGACTTCACGGGTTTAATGAGGATGACGCCCCGGATGAGTTCGGACTTCTCCGGCACCGATCCCTGCTCGATGAGCCGTTCGCAGACTTCCACCGGCATCCGCCAGACCCGCGCGCGGACCTCTAGGAGTTCCAGGAGATCACCCGTCATGTCCACCGCTGCCACCGTCGGGCGAGCCGCGGACGGCGCGGGCGGGGGCACGGCGGCAGACGCGGGCGCTTCGAGCAGGTCGGCGGCACTCATGGGCGGCAGGTTATCGTGTCCACGGGCGGGCGTCGAGTGACGCCCCTCGTCCCAGACTCCGTTTGGGAACGCCCAGTCAACCGAAACTCTGTTTCGGCTAGAGTTCTCCACCCACGAGAGGCGCCTAGCGACCGGAGCCAGTCAGGCCAAACAGAGTTTGTCGAAGTGGGGCGTTCCCAAACGGAGTTTGGGAACGAGGGGAACGAGGGTAAAAAGCTACTTCAACTGTGCGTCCTGGGCCTTTCGGCTTGTTTGCACGTTCAACACCTCAATGTAAACTCCTTTGTTTCGGTGAAAGTATTCCTTATATACGTCCAACAATTGCCTGAGTTTAATTTTGTTTGATTTACCCCAGGTCACGGACCAAACCCATTGATGTTTTTCGGGTTTGCTCCCGGAACCAATTGCCTCCCACCTGTTATAACCCACAGCTCCCATACTTTTCAGGCTGTCGCCAAATTTCTTTAGCGATTCAGAATCCACCTTGTAGTATTGCTCCTCTCCGGGAGTAAGCGGCTCGCCCCTGTCTTTCAAATCCTGCAGCGACTTTTCGTGTGGCGTTGAAAAATTATAGATGGTCGAAACCTCTGTGTCCGGATCACGCTCAAATCTTTCGCCATTCCAATTAACAATGAACGTCGTGATCTGCCCCATTCGTTCGGGAGAGCCAGCGGTCAGAATAGTAAAAACCAAGAGCGCCACCCCAAAAACAAGAATCATTAGAACCACTGCCGTCCACAAATTGAGTGGAATTTTGAGTGTATCACCTAATACAATCAGGTGACTCCCATGTGCCGCTTTAGACAGCTTTCCAATATCCGATTCGATTTTCAGGAAACGCTTCTCCGAATCTAAAGCTTTCTCAAGCCGGTCAACTTTCTCCTCGATTGTAGCCATAAGCTTCAGGTTGTTGATTTTTGAAATAAATTCAGAGTCGTGTTTCCAAAGTGGAACAATTGTTGACAAGCAGCAATAATGTTAATCATTGCATCACCTAACCCACAAACGGCTACCCCTCCGTCAACGCGAACTCCCGGCGCACCGCCGCGTTGCCGGCGGCCTGGTAGGGGAACAGGCGGTCGGCGACGAACTGGACCTTCAGCCGGTTGGCCGTGATCGCGGCGATCTTCGCGTTGCGTTCGAGGCGCGTTTGGCTGGCGTTCTGTTGCTCGGCCGTTTGCGCGTTGTGCGCGGCGAGGTATTCGGCGCGCTTCTGCCCGAGCGCCGCGAGCCGCTCGGGGGTCATGCCGGGGAGTTTGTCGGCGGGGGTCGCGTCGTCGCCGGTGACGAGGTTGATTATGTCCTGGACGTATTGGATGAACGTGGCGTCCGGCACGGCGCTGAGGCGGTGGTTGACGTGGTAGGCCGTCAGCCGGTTGGCGTCGGTGGCAGCGTATTTCTGCCGGGCGCGGCTCTGCCCGTCCTGCGCGGCGATGACGGCTTCGAGGCAGGCCGTTTCCTCCGCCACGGTGGAATTCTCCCTGGTGTTCGTGCCGACCGGCCCGCGGGTGGCCAGGGCACGGTCGTTTTCCAGGTCAGCGAGGAACGCCTCGCCGAGCTCTGCGGGGACGAAGAAGGCGAACCGTGTCCAGACCTTGGGGACTAGGTCCTCGGCCTTGGCGC
This sequence comes from uncultured Chthoniobacterales bacterium, assembly GCA_964243185.1. GTDB lineage: Bacteria > Verrucomicrobiota > Verrucomicrobiia > Chthoniobacterales > SZAS-18 > CAXTFX01. The sequence goes on along the minus strand of CAXTFX010000387.1, from coordinate 2,058 downwards.
GGGCGGCAAGCTGGGCCTGGTTGACGACGGCGCGGCTCGCGTTGTTCCCGCTGCCGCCGGGGTCGCGCGCGAGGGAAGTGGCAGGAGCCAGGGGGACGGGGTGAGCCATAAACGCCGGCGATGTTGGCGGTTAAACCGGAAAATGGAAGCTTTTTTCTACGGATTTTTCGTGAGGAGACGGCTCTGACGGGTGTTCTGAGAACCCCGGCGTTCAATCCGGAGACGTCGGCGGAGAGTTTCGGATTTTCGTGGTTCAGAATTGAGAGTTCGGCGCTCTATTTTGGCGCGTCGGCGTTCGTCCGGGTCATCCCGAGGCCCATGAACGGAACCCCGGGGTCTGGGCGGACGACGGCGGCGGCGGGTCCCGCGGCCGAACGGAGACGTTGCCATCCCGTTGGAGGTTTGCCCCCCGGCCCCGGAAGTGCTTTCCTACGCGCCCCGTTTTCCCACTTCTCTCCCGCCCCCATGAACATCGCCATCGCCTGCGGCGGCACCGGCGGGCACCTCTTCCCCGGCCTGGCCGTGGCGGAGGTGCTCCGCGGGCGGGGTCACAGCGTGCTCCTGTTCATCTCGGAGAAGGAGATCGACACCCTCGCCGTCCGCGGGCCCGAGGCCCGGGGGGAGCTGCGTTTCGAGCGGTTGCCCTCCGTCGGGATGGGCCGGGTGCTGTCCCTGAGTTCGGTGCGTTTCGCCGTCGGCGCGTGGCGCAGCGTGGCGGCCTGCCGGCGCATTTTCGCCGGGTTCCAGCCGGACGCCGTGCTGGGCATGGGCGGGTTCACCTCCACGGCCCCGTTGCTGGCGGCCCGCCTGGCGAGGGTGCCGACGTTCATCCACGAGTCCAACGCTATCCCCGGCAAGGCCAACCGGCTCAACGCCCGGCTGGCCCGCGTGGTCCTGCTGGGGTTCGCCGAATGCGCGGAACGTTTCCCCCGGGGCACCCGTTGCGAGACCACCGGCACGCCCGTCCGCGTCAGCCTGCGGGAGAACGCGCCCGACCGGCGCGCGGCGCTGGCCTCCTTCGGGTTCGACCCGTCGAAGGACCCGCTGGTCAAGCGCACGTTGCTGGTCATGGGCGGCAGCCAGGGCGCCCGCGGGGTGAACCGCGCCGTGACGGCCGCCCTGCCCGCCTGGCGGGAGCTGCCCCTGCGCGTCATCCACCTCACCGGCCAGGACGGCGAGGCGGAGGTGCGCGCGGCCTACGACGCCGCCGGGCTGCCCGCGCACGTTGCCGCCTTCTCGCACGACATGGGGGCCGCCTACGCCGCGGCGGACGTGGCCATCGCCCGCTCCGGGGCGGCGTCGTTGACCGAACTGGCCCACTTCGGCCTGCCCAGCGTGCTGATCCCCTACCCGTTCGCCGCCGAAGACCACCAGACGGCCAACGCCCGGCTCTTCACCCGCCCCGGGGCCGCCGTGATGCTCCGCGAGGACGACCACACCGGCGACAGCCTGGCGCGCATCCTGCCCGAACTCCTCCACCACCCCGATAAAATGTTTGACATGGCCACCGCCGCCCGCGGTCTCGCCCCCGGTGACGCGGCGGCACGGGTCGCCGACGCCATCGAAAGTCATGTCACCCCGACCACGGCCTGACCCGAACCTATCAACCACGGCGGAATCGCGGACGGGCTGAGGTTCGGACCCGGGCGGTCCCGCTTCCCCCCGGCCCGCACCTACGCTTCCTCCGCGGCTCACCCTCCTCCCATGCCCACCCCGACCACCCCCTTGAACCTCGCCGACGGCTCCCGCCCCCGTCGCGTTCACCTCATCGGCGTGGCCGGCTCGGGCATGAGCGGGCTGGCGGGGTTGCTGCTCGCCGTCGGCCACCGGGTCAGCGGGTCGGACAAGGTCACCTCCGCGGAGGTCGAGCGGTTACAGGGCGAGGGGCTGGTTTTCTCGTGTCCGCACGCCGCGGCGGCCGTGCGGGACGCGGAGGTCGTCGTGCATTCCTCCGCCATCCGCGCCGGCAACGCGGCCTGGGACGAGGCGCGGCGGCTCGGCCTGACCTGCCTGCGGCGCGCGGAGGCCCTGGCCCAGCTCCTCGCGGCCCGGCGCGGG
>CAXTFX010000386.1:0-4719 GCA_964243185.1 uncultured Chthoniobacterales bacterium | reverse complement strand
TTCGTCCATTCCTCCACCCAGCACCCGAGCGAGATCCAGGCGTGCGTCGCCCACGTCCTCGGCGTGTCCCGCCACCAGGTCGTCGTCGAGTGTCCGCGCATGGGCGGCGGCTTCGGCGGCAAGGAAACGCAGGGCAACGCCTGGGCCGCCCTCGCTGCCCTCGGCGCGCGCGTCACCGGCCGGCCCGTCCGCGTCCGCCTGGACCGCGACCAGGACATGGCGCTCACCGGCAAGCGCCACCCGGTCCAGGCGCGGTGGCAGGTCGGCTTCGACGACGAGGGCAAACTCCACGCGCTGAAAGTCGAACTCTTCGCCAACGGCGGCTGGTCGCTGGACCTTTCCGCCGCCATCGCGGACCGCGCCCTGTTCCACCTGGACAACGCCTATTACCTCCCCCATTTCCACGCCACCGGCCGCACGGTGAAAACCAACCTCGTGTCCAACACGGCCTTCCGCGGCTTCGGCGGCCCCCAGGGGATGCTCATCATCGAGGAGATCGTGGACCGCGTCGCCCGCACCCTCGGTTTGCCCCCGGAGGTCGTCCGCGAGCGCAACCTCTACCACGGCGAGGGGGAAACGAACACGACCCACTACGGCCAGCCCGTCGGCGACCACCGGCTCAACCGCATCTGGGCGGAGTTGAAGGCCAACTGCGGCTCCCGCGGAGGGACGACCTCCGGGTCGTCCGCCGCTTTCGCAAACGGCACCGATCCTTCCCCCCTAGCGGCGGTCTATGACCGCCGAACCGTCAACGCAAGCAATCCTCCCCAACCGGTCGGCGGTCATAGACCGCCGCTACAAGGGGAATCGGCGGACGACCCGGAGGTCGTCCCTCCGAAGACCGACGGCATCGCCGCCCGCCGCGCCGCCGTCGCCGCCTGGAACGACGCGCACCCCCACCGCAAGCGCGGCCTCGCGATGACCCCCGTTAAGTTCGGCATCTCCTTCACCGTCACCCACATGAACCAGGCCGGCGCCCACGTCCTCATCTACGGCGACGGCTCCGTGCAGGTGAACCACGGCGGCACCGAGATGGGCCAGGGTCTGCACACGAAGATGCTCACCGTCGCCGCCCGCGCCCTCGGTCTGCCCCCCGAGCACGTGCGCGTGATGTTCACCCGGACCGACCAGGTGCCCAACACCTCCCCCACCGCCGCCTCCACGGGCTCCGACCTCAACGGTGCCGCCGTCGCCGACGCCTGCCGCACCCTGCGCGGGCGGCTGGAGCCCATCGCCCGCGTCCTGCTGGCCGACGCCGGGCGCCCCGCCGCGGCCGGACGGTCCCCGGAAATGGGCGCCACCCGCCCCGACCCCGACGACCAATCCGCCGACGGCGCCGCGATGCAGCGCGGCAGCTTCACCGCCGAACGCGACGCCCACCGCCTCCAGGCCGCCGCCGACGAGTTGGCGGACGAGGTCCCCACCGGCCCGCTCACCTTTGCCGCCGGCGCCGTCTTCGACCCCGCCTGCCCGGAGGTCGCCGTGGCGTGGGAAAAGGTCGTCGCCGCCGCCTACCTCCAGCGCGTTTCCCTCGCCGCCACGGGCTTTTACGCCACGCCCGGCATCCACTACGACCGCGAAACCGGCCGCGGCAACCCGTTCTTCTACTTTGCCTGCGGCGCGGCCGTCGCCGAGGTCGAGGTGGACGGCTTCACCGGGATGCACGCCGTCCGCCGCGTGGACTTGCTCCACGACATCGGCGAATCGCTGAACCCCGGCGTGGACCGCGGCCAGATCGAGGGCGGCTTCGTCCAGGGCATGGGCTGGCTGACGTGCGAGGAGTTGATCTGGGACGCCGCCGGTCGCCTGCTCACCCACGCCCCGAGCACCTACAAAATCCCCGCCTTCAGCGACCGGCCGGCGGATTTCCGGGTGAACTTCCTGACGGACGCCGCGCAACCCGGCGTCATCGGCGGCTCCAAGGCCGTCGGCGAACCCCCGCTGATGCTGGCGATTTCCGTGCGCGAGGCGTTGCGGGACGCCGTGGCGGCCTTCGGCGCGGGGACGGGCCCGGTGGATTTGCCGCTGCCGGCGACGTGCGAGGCCATTTTCCTCGCGGCGCGGCGGGAGGGGGCGGACCGGTTACGACGATCATCCGCCGGCCGCCGTGATCGTCAGCCGGTGCAGGTCCACGAGACCGGCCTCGTCTAACCGCGCCCCGAGGTAGCCGCCGGCCAGGACGAACGCCACCGGCACGCCCCGCTCCCGGCACCAGCCAAAGACCAGGCGTTCCCGCTCGGCCAGCATCTCCCGGGTGATCCCGGGGAGACCCCCGAGGTCGCAGCCTTCGTAGGGGTCCATGCCCGCGTTGTAGAGGCAAAGGTCAAACCGCGGCGCCCCCGTTGCCAGTTCCTCCAACCGCTGGGTGATGCGCGGCAGATACCCCGCGGCGTCGGTGACCACGTCGAGCGACGCCCGTGCCGAAGGCGCATAATCATCGAAGTCGCTAACGGACACGTCGAGTTGCCAGATCCGGGGATCGTCCCGGATCAACGAGTGCGTTCCGCCGCCGCAATGGGCGTCCAGGTCGAGGACCAGGACGGACCCGGCGCCGGAACCGAGCGCGTGCTGGGCGGCCATCGCCAGCCCGTTGAAGGTGCAAAACCCGGCGCCCCGCTCCCTCCGCGCGTGGTGCAGGCCGCTGGAAAGGGAGCCGGCCACCCCGCCCGCGCCACCCCGCCGGGCGGCGAGCGCGGCTGCGACGACCCCGCCGTTGGACGCCAACACCATCGGCCAGAGACCCCCGTCCCACGGGAACCCTTGCGACTCGGCCAGGGACTCCGGCGCCCCCGTCTCCACGGCGCGGACGTAGGCGGGATCGTGCGCCCCCAGAACCTGCTCCCGGTGCAGGGGCCGCGGCTCGCGCAGATCAACGCCGCGGATCGGTCGTGACGTTAACGAATCCGCGACCCACCTCGCCTTGCGGGTCGTGTCGAAGGCGTAGCTGGAACCGACATACGCGGGGCTGAAGAAGACCGGGATCGCCGGAGTTTCGTGGGGCACACCTGCCAATAAAGGGATTTTTCCTCGTTTCAAAATCCCGTTTGGGAACGAGGAAAGAAGATCGGCGCCATCGTCACTGCCGGCGCAGGGTCACGGCGCTGCCCACGGCCGCCCCGGTGCTCCCGGCGGCGTCGGCGAAGTTCCGGCAGACCAGCGTGAAACCGTCGGCCGTGGGGAAACACACCCATCCGCCCTCCGGCACGTCGCCGAAGGTCGTCCCCAGCAGGAGGCACACTTCCCCCGTCCCGGCCGTGTCGCCGAACCGCAGGACGGCCGTGTCGCCCTTCTGGAGGCCGAGCCGGGCGAGGTCGGCGGGGCGGAAGTCCACCGTGAGGTTCCCGTAGGCCGGGTCCACGGCGAGCACCCGGCCGGTGGCCGCCCGGTCGTCCGGGGCGAAGGCCACCGTTTGCGGCGCCGGCGGCGGGGTCCGGGTGGCATCGCGGACGGGTTCGATCTCCCCCGCTTCCACCCAGGCCCGGAGGGCGGTGAAAGCGGCGCCGATTTCCTGACGGTTGAGGTTGACGTGCCCGTCCCGCGCCACCGTCCAGACCGCGGGCCGGGGCGGGGTCCCCCCCGCGCGCCGGGCGTAGTCACCCGGGCCGGCCGCCTCGTCGCGGTTGGAGAGGAACAGCACCGGGAACCGCGGTCGCCCGGTGAGCGCCGGCACCTCCACGCCGGGTTCGCGGATGTCCAACGCCGCCCCGAGCGCCAGCGCGCCGCGGTAGGACGGATGCGGCGGGTTCTCCGCGAGGAGCGCGGCGACGAACCCGCCCATTGACGTTCCCTCCACGAAAACACTTTCCGGCGCCCGGTCCTGGCGCTGGGCCACGAGCGCGCGCAGCTCCTCCACGTCCGCCGCGGCCTCGCGGAACAGGAAGCCGTTGCGGCGGTAGCTCGTGGCCGCGACGATCCAGCCCTCGGCCAACAACGACCGATAGACCGGGTCCTCCGCGTCGAACCCCGCATACAAAGGTCTTCCCGCCGGGAGGTAGCCGTGGGCGATGAGGAGCAGATGGCCGTTCCACGCCGCCGGCACCGCCAGCCGGCACCGCGCACCGCCGGGCGTGGCAGCCTCGACCAGTTCGTAGCCCTTCGCGCCAACCGTTGCCGCGGGGGCCGCCCACAGCCCGAGGGCGAGGGCAAGGACGCAGAGGGGTGACGAGTTCATCGCGTCACGAAGTGCAGCGCGAACACCGCCGCCAGCCCGTAGGCCAGCGTGGACACCTGCCGCCCGCGGCCCAGCCCGAGCATGAGGACGACATAGACGAAAAACCCGACCGCGATGCCCTCGGCGATGGAAAACGTCAGCGGCATCGTCAGGATCGTCAGCGTCGCGGGCACGGCCACGGCGAAGTCCTTCCAGTCAATCTCCGTCACCCCCTGCATCATGAACACGCCGACGACCACCAGCGCCGGGGCCGTCGCCGCCGCCGGGATGGCCAGGATCAGCGGCGTGAAGAACAGCGCCACCAGGAACAGGACGGACACCGTCAACGACGTCAGCCCCGTGCGCCCGCCCTCCTCCACGCCCGCGGCGGATTCGATGTAACTCGTCGTCGTCGAGGTCCCCAGCACCGCGCCGAACATCGCCGCCCCGGCGTCCGCCGCGAAGGCTTGGCCGATGCGCGGCAGGTTGCCGTTGGCGTCCAGCAACCCGGCCCGGCGCGTGACGCTCAACAGCGTGCCGAGGTTGTCGAACAGGTCCACGACCAGCAG
>CAXTFX010000385.1:0-4724 GCA_964243185.1 uncultured Chthoniobacterales bacterium | reverse complement strand
GCCACGGGCCGGCGCGGCACGGGCGGGGGAAGCGGGGGCGGGGTGGGCGGAGTGGCGGCCGGCGCCGGGACCGGGGCGTCCAGGTTGCCGGGGCGGCCGAGCGCCTCCATCAGCCGCCGGGCGCGCTCCTCCTCGGGCGTGACGAGCGGCCGGGGCGGGACCAGGGGCGGGGTGCGTTGGGAGGGGCGGTTAGCGGGAGAACCGGCCGCCTTCTCCATGAAGTGCTTGATGAGTCCGCCGACGACGAAGACCAGCGCGACCATGACCTCCACGGTGGAGATCGCGAGCAGCGGCGGGGGGAACGCGGCGGCGAGGGGGTTCATGCGTTCTTGGGCGCGCCCTCCGGGCCGGCGATGGCGGAGCGCATATCGGTGTCGGCCTGGATGTTCCGTAACCGTTGGTAGTCCATCACCCCGAGGTTGCCGCTGCGGAAGGCTTCCGCCACGGCCTGCGGGATCTGGCTCTCGGCCTCGACGACCTTGGCGCGCATCTCGGCGACGCGGGCGACCATTTCCTGCTCGACGGCCACGGCGGCGGCGCGGCGCACCTCGGCCTTGGCCTGGGCGACGCGCTTGTCGGCCTCGGCCTGCTCGGCCTGGAGCTTGGCGCCGACGTTCTCGCCCACGTCCACCTCGGCGATGTCAATGGACAGGATCTCGAAGGCCGTTCCGCTGTCCAACCCGCTGTCGAGGACGTGCTTGGAGATGGACGACGGGTTGGCGAGCACGTCCTTGTAGGAGTTCGCCAGGCCGATGGTGGAAACGATGCCCTGGCCGACGCGGGCGATGATGGTCTCCTCCGTCGCGCCGCCGACGAACCGGTCGAGGTTGGAGCGCACCGTGACCCGCGCGCGGGCCTTCACGCCGATGCCGTCCTTGGCCACGGCGTCCACGGTGGTCTTTCCGGTGGCGGGGTTCGGACAATCAATGACCTTGGGGTTGATGGACGTGCGAACGGCCTCCAGGACTGTCTTGCCGGTGCCGCGGGTCGCCAAGTCAATGGCGCAGGCGCGGTTGAACTCCAGCGGGATGCCGGCCTTGTCCGCCGCGATGAGGGCCAGCACGGTGGCCTCGACGTTGCCGCCGGCGAGGTAGTGCGCCTCCAGCGGGTCGGTGCCAAGCGGGATGCCAGCCTTCACGGCGGTGATGCGGCTGCCCACCATGAGCGCCACCGGCACGCGCCGCAGCCGCATGGCGATCATGTTGAACAATCCGACGGGGGCGTTGGAAACCCAGGCGCGGACGTAGAGGCCGATGAAGTTGAAGACGACGACGATAAAAATCAGGAACGCCAGCGCCGCGACGACGAGGAAGAACAGGGCGAGGAGATTGCTGTTGGGCATAAGGAGGAAGGGCGGGCGTGATGGCCGGGCATTAAACCGCAGGTTCCGGCCTTTTGCCAGCCGCCGCGGGCCGCTGGCGCCGGACGAGCCACCAAATGAGGACCCCGAGGGTGAGCAGGTTGGTCAACAGCAGGGCGACCTCGACCCGGCGGTCGGCGAAGAAGGCGAACAGGTCCAGGTAGGGCACCCGCGGCCCGATGGGCGTGAGCAGCGGGAGGACGCGCGGGTCCGCCGCCGCGTCGGGATAATTCGGGATGGGCCAGAACCCCGCGCGGGCCGCCACGAACTGCACCACCACGAGCGCCGTCAACAGCGCCGGGGAGCCGAACACGACGTTGCGGTGGGCCTCCAGCGCCTGGCCGGCGAGGACGAACACGACCGGCATCGTCCAGTAGAGGATGCGCTCCGTGTCCGTCCCGCCGATCTGACCCAGAACGGCGAAGGCGACGAGGTAAACGGCCAGGTCCTGCCGCCGGGCCAGGAACGCTCCCGCCGGACGCCAGCCGGTCAGGGCCAACGCCAGCACCCCCGGGCCGAAGGCGGCCAGCCAGCCGTGAACGTAGATCCACGGCCCCTTGGCGTGGAGCCAGTGCAGGGCGGTCCGGGCGAAGGCGTAGTCATCCGCCTGCCGCACCAGCCCGCTCCGGCGCAGGACGAAGAGGGTGCCCAGCGCCGCCGCCAGGGGGAGGGCGAGCGCCGGCCGGGGCAGGTGGACCCGCCAGCGCCCCGCGGCGTCCCGGCGCAGGGGGTTTCCGCTGCACAGCAGCGCCAGCGGCACGACGGCGACCACCTCGCGGAAGAGCACGCCCACGGCCCCCAGACCCGCCAGCGCCGCCAGCCGGCCGGGCGCGGGGGCCCGCCGGTAGTCGTCCAGCGCGAGCAGGCCGGCCAGCAGGAAAACCCACATCCACGGGTCGGTGTGCGCCGGGTAGAACCACAGCCAGCGCGTCGGGGCGTCCCATTGCAGCAGCCAGCTCAAGCCCAGCGCCACCCGGACGCGCCCGTCGCCGACGAACCGCCGCAACCACGCGACGAGCAGCGCCAGCGACAGGGCGTTGGCCGCGAGGTTCACCCCGCGGAAGGCCGTGAACAGGTCGCCCCCGTCCCACCCGGCCCGGTGCGCCAGCGCCGCGAGGGCGGGTGTGCCGACGCGGAGGACCATCGGCGCGTCCGCCGAGACCGGGTGGACGCCGCGGGCCATCTGGTCGGCCATCGCGTGGTAGTCAACGCCCTCCCAACCCTTGCCGCCGTCCTTGGTGATCCGCGGCTGGAACCGGGCCCCGGCGAGGTTGACCAGCACGAAGGCCAGCGCGAGGAGGCACGCCTCCGCCCGGCGTCCGCGGGGGTCGGGCAAAGCGTCGAACATCGGAGGGGGAGACGCTCGGCCGCGGGAGCACCCCGGCCCGTCTATTCCCGGCGCGCGTCGGGGTCGAAGAAGCGTTGGATGGTCACGCCGACGTTGGCGCCGGCGCGGCGCACGCCGTGCTCAATGCGGCCGGGGGTGCGGTCGAGCGTGCGGCCGGCGCGTTCGAGGAAGCCGCCGTTCACCTCCTCCGGCTCCGGGGCGGGCGGCCGGCGCGTGGTGGTCGTCGTCGTCGTCTCCGTCGCGCGCCGGCGGGAGGTGACGCGCGCCTCCGCGGCCGGCGGGGGTTCGGCGGAGTTGCTCGCCACGACGGCGGAGGACCCGGCCCGGCCGCCGTCCGCCAGTTGCCCGGTGGCCCGGAGCTGGGTGCCATCGGTGGCGGCGAGCAGCAGGGTGCCGAGCGGGCGGTGGTCGCCGTCGAGGAGCTGCACCGTCCAGGCGGGCCGGTTGCCGACGCTGGGGTCGGCGCGCAGCTCGTAGTTAAGCGCGGAGAAGGGCACGTGCACCCGGCGGGACTCGGCGTCCGCGGTGGTGAAGGCGCCAGAGCTGTCCAGGTTCAGGTTCTTGAGGTCAATGGTCGGCGTCCCGTCGGTGGCGGCCGCGCGGGCGGGCCGGTTGGCGACGATGTGCCCGCCGGCCACCTCGACCTCGCGGGGGCCGCCCGACCCGCCGGGTTTGGCGGCGAGCGTGACGCGCCAGACGAAGGGTTGCGGCACGCCCTCGCGCCCGCCCACGGCGACGATGCGCCCGAGGCTGTCCGCGCCGAGTTCCCGGCCGACGAGGCGCAGGGCGGCGTAGGCCGTCGGGTTGTCATCCCCCGCGGCGCGCAGGGGGAGGGCGGGGAGGGTCAGGGTGAGGAGCAGGAGGCTGAAGGCGAACGGCGGCTTCATGGGGGCACGATGCCGCAGCCCGCGCCGGGCGCAACCGCGTCCGGGGGGGACGTTTCAGGAATACGCCACGCCCGGATACAGCAGCGCCAGCGCCACGCCTTGCAGCACCGGGTAGATCGGCCCGAACACCTGCCAGGCCACCAGCAGTCCCACGAAGGAGAACGACGGGTGCAGCACCCAGCTCGTGTAGGCCTCCGCCGCCCGCCCGCGCAGGAACAGCAGCGGCAGGGAGGCCCCGTCCAGCGGCGGCAGGGGCAGGAGGTTGAAGGCGCCCAGGAGCAGGTTCAGCGAGAACATCACCGAGAGCAGCGCGGCCGGGAACTGCCACGGCCCGGGCTGGGTGGCGTCCACGACGTGCAGCCAGTTCACCCGGCCGGGCGCCTCGAACCCGCCCGCGAGCATCCCCAGCCGGATGCCCAGCCCCGCGAGGAGCAACAGCGCGAAGTTCGCCACCGGTCCGGCCAGGGCCATCAGCGCGGAGCGCTCCGGGTGCGCCCGCGCCCAGAGCGGGTTATACGGGGCCGACGCCCAGCCCATCATCCAGCCGTGGCTGAAGTAGGTCAGCAGCGGGACGACGACCATGCCGATGGGCTCGCGCCGGACGTGGGGGAGGGGGTTGAGGAAGGAAACCTGCCCGCCGCGGTAGGCGGTGTCGTCGCCCAGCTTCCACGCGGTCCAGGCGTGGGCGGCTTCGTGCGCGGTGGTCGAGTAGAGGAAAACCCCGAAGGACATCAGGCCGGTGAAGAGGTCGGGCGTGGGCATGGCAGGAAAATGGCGAGGTCAGGATGACGGGATCCGCCGGAATGGCCAACGACGAAAAGCAGTTTCGGGCTTCGGGCTTCGTCATTCCGCGCGGGGCGCGGTCACAGCCCGCGCACGGTGACGACCGTTTCCCGTTGTTGGCCGGTCGCTTCGTCCCGGGCCCGGAGCACGTGCCGGCCCTCGCGCAGTTCCGCCCACGTTTCCCCGGCCTCTACGTGCGTTGGCAGCGACGGGCACTCCCAGCGCACGGGACCGGCGCCCCGGGTCCGCAGCGCCAGCCGGCGGCCGGTCGCGGGCAGGTCCGGGTCGAGCAGGAACACGCTGCCGGGGGCGGGGGAAACGATGGCGAACGGGCCGGGGTCCCCGT
>CAXTFX010000384.1:0-4729 GCA_964243185.1 uncultured Chthoniobacterales bacterium | reverse complement strand
CCGGTGGCGCCCTCGACGATGTTATACAGGCTCTCCAGGTGCTGGATGTTAAGGGTGGAGATCACGTTGATGCCCGCGTTGAGCAGGTCTTCCACGTCCTCGTGGCGCTTCCGGTTGGGGCTGCCCGGCGCGTTGGTGTGGGCCAGCTCGTCCACCAGCACGACCGTTGGCGCGCGGCGCCGCACGGCGGGCACGTCCATCTCGTTCAACTCTACCCCCTTGTATTGGGTGGAGACGGGCGGGACGATTTCCAGGTCGCCGATCTGCGCGGTGGTTTCCGGCCGGGCGTGCGGCTCGACGTAGCCGATGACCACGTCCACGCCGCGCTTCCGCAGCCGGTTGCCCTCCACGAGCATCTGGAACGTTTTCCCGACCCCCGCGCAGGCGCCGAGATACACCTTGAGCTTGCCTTGGCGCTGGCGCTCGATCAGCGCGAGGAAGTCGTCGGCCCGGGAGCGTGGCGGGCTGGCCGCTTCAGCGGAGCGGGGGAGAGGCTCGGCAGGCATGACGGATGGGGGAAGGAGGAAAGGTTCGCGAACCGGATTGCCGTCGTCAGCGCGCGCCGTTTTTGAACGCCTTGTTCTTCACGCGGACCTGCGGGAGCAGGCGCTTGTCCTTGTGGAAGTAGCAGATTTCCACCAGCGTCGGCCAGATCTCCAGGGAGGCCTGGATCTGGCTGGTCACGTCGTCCACGATGCGGGCGACGTTCTGCTGGAAGAAGTCCGGCTCAAAGCCGTAGAAGCTCTTGGCGAGGTTATCGGCGAAAAGCTCCAGGGCGCGGCGGCGTCCCGGGTCGCGGGCGTCGCGCGCGGCGGCTTCGACCTGGGCGTAAACCTTGGAGATGCGGCCGAGGATTTCCTCCGAGTCGTTCAACGACACCTCACCGTGGTAGTCGAAGCGAATGCCGAGATCGTCGCGGGCGGTGATGCTGCCGTTGATCTTGCGCTTGAGCAGGGAGCACAATTCCTCGTTGAAGACCTCCATCGCCAACGGGTTGCGCATGTAGTTGCTCTTGGTGTGGTTCTGCGCGGCATCCACGTGGGCGGCGGCGATGCCGCCCTGTTGGATCCACAGGCGGTAGATGTAGTCCTCGAAGCGCAGCCGCGTGGGGAAGAACGGCGGCAGGCCGAGGCGGTTGTCGTAGCCGGCGACGCCGCAGTCCATGCGCCAGTTCTTGGCGGTGACGGCAGGGCGGAAGTTCACCAGGACGTAGAGGTCGTTGAGTTCCTGCGGGTCGGTCTGCCCGTCGTTGTCCAGGAACATGGCAACGTAGTCGAGCGCGTCAATGTCGTTGGTGCCGGTGCGGTAGGTCTGCGCCATCTTGACGATGGCGTCCCGCGGCACTTTGCCGGGTTGGACGAAGAGGGAGTTCTCGCGGGCGAACTCCCGGGAGGTGTTTGTTTCCAAGTCCATGGAAGTGTCCACGAGCAGCTCGCCCTTCTCGTAGTTGGCGGGCACCTGGCTGACGCGGCGGCCGAGCACGTCCTGGAAGGCGCTGAGGAGGTCAAAGCTCTTGCGGACGTAGCCGGGAGAGTTGGCGCGGAAAAGCTTGCCGCGGGCGACCTCGTCCGGGGCGAGGGTCTCGGGGCTCTCTTCGACCAGGGCTTCCGGGCGCATGTCGTCATCGGAGGAGACGAGCAGGGCGCCGAGGGTGTAGATGAGCGTGCAGTTGCGGTTGCCTCCGTAGGACGGGCGGAACAGGTTTCGCACCAAGGGTTCCAGCTTGCGGTCACGCAGGCGGCGGAAGAGCAGCCCGAGGAACTCCTCCTTTTCGCGCGGGCCGACGTAGAAGAGCTCGTTGCGCGTGCGGGTGTGCTCGAGCCCGGCGTAGTATTTCTCGAAGTTGGCAACGCTGGAATCGTCGAAGACCATCATCTTCACGGCGTGGCCGTTGCGCCAGAAGTGGTCGTCGTAGGCTTCCACGGTGTCGGCCACCTCGCGCAAACGGTTGGTGGGGACGGTAAAGACGGTCGAGGTATCTTCCATAAAACGGGTTGCCGGGGGTCGGCTCAGTCGGGCACGACGATCCGGTCCAGACCCGCCTCGGCCGCGGGGAACTGCGGGTTCATGGCCTCCAAGGTGTCCGCGATGGCCCGGGCGATGACGAGGTTGCGATACCACTTCTTGTTCGCCGGGACGACATACCAGGGGGCGTGCGCGGTGGAGCACTGGCTGATGGCGTCCTCGAAGGCGCGCATGTATTCGTCCCAGAACGCGCGCTCTTTCAGGTCGTTGGAGGAGAATTTCCAGTGCTTGTCCGGGTTCGCCAACCGGCTCTCCAGGCGGCGCTTCTGCTCGTCGCGGGAGATGTGCAGGAAGAACTTGATCACCGTGGTGTGGTTGCGCGCCAGCAGACTTTCGAACTCGTTGATCATCGCGTAACGCTGCTGCCAGATTTCCTCCGGCATGAGCTTCTTCACGCGGACGACGAGCACGTCCTCGTAGTGGGAGCGGTTGAAGATGTTGATCATCCCGCGCGCCGGCGTCTTCGCGTGGTAGCGCCAGAGGAAATCATGCTCGGTTTCCTCCGTGCTGGGCGCCTTGAAGCTCCACACCTGGCAGCCCTGCGGGTTCACGCCCTGGAAGACGCCGCGGATGGTGCCGTCCTTGCCGCCGGTGTCCAGGGCCTGGAGGACGATGAGCAGGCTCTGGCGGCGCTCGGCGTAGAGGCGGGCCTGGAGGTCGGCGATGCGGTCGGTCTGGCGGTCGAGTTCCTCGGCGACTTCCTTCTTCTTGGCGTAATGCTCGGATTCGTCCGGGTTCACGTCAGCCAGCACGAGGCGGTGGCCGGGTTCGACGCGGTAGCGCGGGTAGTCGGGCCGGGGCGGGGTTTGGTCGTCGTGGTTCGCGGCGTGCTCGGGGGCGTGGGCGGCGGTTGAGGGGGGGGCAGGATTTTTGGGCATTGGGATCACGGGCGGGGTTAAAGGCGCTCACTCAGGCGGTTGAGGAGCAGGCGCTCGACGACGGCCACCCGCAACCGCAGGCGCGTGGTCTGTGCCGTCAGAAAGATCACGGTGATGGCCAAGGTCAAGTAGGGGCCGGAGGCGGCGAAGACGATGTCCTGCGTGGACCGGTCAAAGGCATCCACCAGCGCGATGCTGCGCTGCTCCGGCGGCAGCCCCGCGTCACGCAGGACCTGGGACAGTTCCGTCCGGACCACGCGGCGGGTCTCGCTCAGGCGGCGGAGGTGCCACGCCTGCACGAGCAGGACCAGCGCCGCCGCGCCCAAGGTGATCGCCGCGCGACCGCCGAGGCGCTCGTGCCACGGCGACGCGGAACCGGTGGCCGGGGGCGGGCGCGGGGCGGGGGTCGGGTTGGGGCTGTTCAAGTAGCGTCGTGAGGGCTCGGGGGTGTTCATCCTCGGTGACGAGCGCGCGGCTGGGACCCTCCTTTGGGCACCTCCGAACGTGGACCAGCGCCTACCTAGGCAGCTTGCCGTCGAGTTCGAGGTTGAGCGTGAGCGTGTTGACGGCCGGCTCGCCCAGGATGCCGAGGTCGCGCCCGCGGGTGTGCTTGTCCACCAGGGCGCGCACGGCGGCGGGATCCAGCTTGCGCTCGGCGGCGACGCGCGGGATTTGGAGTCCGGCGTTAGCGACGGAGATGTGCGGGTCCAGGCCGGAGGCGGAGCGGGTGACGGCGTCGGCCGGGACAGGATCGGCGTCCTTCAGGCCGTTGGCGGTGCGGTAGGCGGCGACGAGGTCCTTCACACCGTCGAAATTGGACGGGTCGTTGACATCCTTGCCGGCGGCATCCTTCTTGTGCTGGCCGTTGATGAGTTTGTCCGAGGTTGGGCCGAGGTTCGTGCCCCCGGAGGCCGTAGGATCGTAGCCGGCAGCGCCGGCGGCGGAGGGGCGCGGGTTGAAATATTGCTTGCCCGAAAAGTTCTGCCCGAGCAGGGCGGAGCCGAGCACCGTGGCGCCGTCCGCGGCGGTGACGAGGCTGCCGTTGGCCTGGTGCTTGAAGGCGGCCTGGCCCAGCCCCCAGACGACCACGGGGTAGAGGCCGCTGACGACTACGCCGAGGACGACGGTGGCGAGGACGGCGCTCTTGAGTTCCCCGAGCAGCGAATAGCCGGGGTCGGTGGGCTGACCGACGGTGAGCGGCTCATCACCGGGGAGGGCGTAACTGTCGGTGGCAGGGTCGAAGCGCAGGCCCGGGAGCGGGCGGGGTTCAGAGTTTGTCATGACGGGTGAGGGCAAGGGGTGGGGGCAAAGGTTCAGGCGAGGTGCAAGAGGCTGATGACGATGTCAATGAGCTTGATGCCGATGAAGGGGACGATGATGCCGCCCAGCCCGTAGATGAGCAGATTGCGCCGTAGGAGGGTGCCGGCGCCGAGGGCGCGGAACTGCACGCCGCGCAGGGCCAGCGGGATGAGGGCGATGATGACCAAGGCGTTGAAGATGACGGCGCTGAGGATGGCCGAGTTCGGGCTGGACAGGCGCATGACGTTGAGCGGGGCGATGGCCGGGAACGCGCCGAGGAGCATCGCGGGGATGATGGCGAAATATTTCGCCACGTCGTTGGCGATGGAGAACGTGGTGAGCGCGCCGCGGGTCATCAGGAGTTGTTTCCCGATCTCCACGACCTCGATGAGCTTGGTGGGGTTGGAGTCGAGGTCCACCATGTTGCCGGCTTCCTTGGCGGCCTGGGTGCCGGTGTTCATGGCCACGCCGACGTCCGCCTGGGCGAGCGCGGGGGCGTCGTTGGTGCCGTCGCCGGTCATGGCGAC
>CAXTFX010000383.1:1234-4752 GCA_964243185.1 uncultured Chthoniobacterales bacterium | reverse complement strand
TGCTCGTGCGTGCCGCGGCCGGTGCGCCCGAGGAAGCCGGCGGCGTGGCAGTCGTCGAACATCAACGTCGCGCCGTAACGGTCCGCCAGCGCGCAGATGCCGGCGAGGTCGGCTACGGTGCCGTCCATCGAGAAAACCCCGTCGGTGGCGATGAGCCGGTGCCGGGCGCCGGCCGCGGCGGCGGCGCGCAACTGCGCTTCGAGGTCCGCCAGGTCGGCGTGCTGGTAGCGATACCGCTGGGCCTTACAGAGGCGGATGCCGTCAATGATGCTGGCGTGGTTCAGCGCGTCGGAGATCACCGCGTCCTCCGGCCCGAGCAGGGTCTCGAACAGGCCGCCGTTGGCGTCGAAACACGAGGGGTAAAGGATCGTGTCCTCCGTGCCCAGGAACTCGCTCAACGTCCGTTCCAGCTCTTTGTGGATGGTCTGCGTGCCGCAGATGAAGCGCACGCTCGACAGGCCGAACCCGTAACGGTCCAGCGCCTCCTTGGCCGCCGCGATGATCTCCGGGTGGTCGGACAGCCCGAGGTAGTTGTTGGCGCAAAAGTTCAGCACCGTGCGCCCATCACCCTCCCCCGCCACGGCGACCTCCGCGCCCTGAGGGCCGGCGAGGACCCGCTCGGTCTTGTAAAGGCCCGCCTCGCGGATGGCGGTTAACGTGGCGGATAGCTGGGCATCGAAGTCGGCGAGCATGGGGGAAGATAACGCGGTTTTTCAGGGTTGCCGTCGGGGTAGCTGGCGACCTCCGGGCGCCGGCTACCCAAAGAAAACGGCGGACCGGAGCCTTCCCCCGGTCCGCCGCCCGTCGTCTGTTTAGCTACCGGACGTCTAGCTCACCGCCCGCTTCACGTCGCGGCCGGCGGCCTTCAACTCCGTGGAGGCGTGGTCAAAAGCCGCGCGCGTGGCGTCCTTGGCCTTGTCCCAGCCGTGGGCCGTAGCGTCCTTGGTCGCCTCGTAGTCATGGCGCAAATCGCCCTCGGCCTCGTCGAACGTGCGTCCCGCGTGGGTGCCCGCGCCGGTGTAGCCCGTGCGGTAGGCGCCGCGGTATTGGTCGTAGGAGCTGCCGGCCGCGTAGGGCTGGCGGGCGTGATTCTCCTGCCAGTAGCTGTCGTGCGCGGTGGGGTCCACCATCTCCTCGACGCCCTTGCCGATCAGGCCGCCGGTGACAGCCCCGGCGATGCCGCCGATGACCGCGCCAATCGGGCCGCCGGCCAGGCCCATCGCCGCGCCGGTGGCCGCGCCGCTGGCCGCGCCGATGCCCGTGCCGACGGGGTGCGAACCGGGCTCGCCGGTGATGGGATCAGGGTTCGTATCACCGCTCTCGTTGTAGTTGGGGTTTGCCATAGGGTTTGGGGTGTTTTGGGTTTGCCTGAGGAAAGCTTTCGCTGCGGGAGAAAATCGAACGCGCGGCCCCGGCCGGTCGCCTCCGGTCGCGCGGGCCGATGTTAGAAGTGGTTTTAGACTTGGCGCTAACATCGGTTTCGCCCATGTTAACGTCCATGCGCCGCAATCCGCTCACCCTCCTCGTGGCACTGCTCGCCGCCGGCTGCGCCGCCTCCCCCCGGCCGCTGCCGGTCTATGAGCCGCCCTTACCCCGGTCGGACACCCAGACCGTCCGCACCACGGCCTACACGCACACGGAGAGCGACCACCTCGCCTACGGCGCCCGCAACGCCCTCGGCGGCCCCCTGCGCGCCGCGGAGGTCCCCCGCGTCGCCGCCGCCGTCGCCGTGCCCGTGATGGCCACGGCGGAGGGCGGTTTCCAACGGCCGCCCGCCCCCGGACCCGCCCCGGCGACCGTCGTTTACGGCTCCGCCGCCGCGGACTGGTCGCGCTGGCCGGCGGGCACGGAGTTCCGGCTGCTGTCCACGGGGGAACTCTTCCGGGTGGACGACTACGGCTGGGCCCTGGCCGGGCGCAACACCATTGACCTCTACAAACCCACCCGCGCGGCCATGAACGCCTGGGCCGTGCGCCGCGAGCCCCTGCAAATCCTGCGCTGGGGCGACCCCGGGGAGAGCCTGCGCCGACTGCGCCGGCACGCGGATAAATACCGCCACATCCGCCGCATGGTGTTGGAGTTGGAGGGTAAGGAGCGGGCCGCGGCGCGGCTGCGGTAGGGATTCCGCCGGGACGGAACGGTCGCGGCGTCAGGGAAACGCACCCGCCTCCCCCCGGCACGGTTGCGAACCGCGGGACGCTAGCTTAACGGGCACCCGATGAGAACGCTCCCTCACCTCTTCGCCCAGAACCAGGCTTGGGCCGACGACATCCGGCGGCAGGACCCGGAGTTCTTCGCCAAGCTGTCCCGGCAACAATCCCCGCAATACCTGTGGATCGGCTGCTCGGACAGCCGGGTGCCGGCCAACGAGATCGTCGGGCTGCTGCCGGGTGAGTTGTTCGTCCACCGCAACATCGCCAACGTGGTCGTGCACACCGACCTGAACTGCTTGTCGGTCATGCAGTTCGCCGTGGACATCCTGAAGGTGCGCCACATCATCGTCTGCGGGCACTACGGGTGCAGCGGCGTGCGGGCGGCGTTCCGGCGGGACCGGATCGGGTTGAGCGACAACTGGCTGCGACACGTGCAGGACGTGCGCCACAAGCACGAGCGGTGCCTGGAGGGCCTCGGCGACGACGCCGCGGCGGCGGACCGGCTGTGCGAGCTCAACGTGATCGAGCAGGTGGCCAACGTTTGCCAGACGACCATCGTGCGCGACGCCTGGGAGCGCGGACAGGAGCTGACGGTCCACGGCTGGATCTACGGCTTGCAGGACGGGCTGCTGCGCGACCTGAACGTCACCGTGACCGGGGCCGAGGAGGCGGCGGCGGTTTACCGGGGGGCGGTGGCGGGGTTGGCATGAACCCCAGGTGGACGGCGACCCCCGGGCGCCCTGCCAGAGCGGCGCCCGGGGGTCGCCGTCCACCTCGGAATTACGCTTCCGACCAGTCCAGGACGATCTTGCCGCTTTGGCCTGAGCGCATCAGCCCGAACGCTTTTTCGTATTCCTGGTAGTGGAAGCGGTGGGTGATGACCGGGGCGATGTCCAACCCGCTCTGGATCATGGCGGTCATCTTATACCACGTCTCATACATCTCCCGTCCGTAGATACCCTTGATCGTCAAACCGTTGAAGACCACCGTGTCCCAGTCAATCGCGCCTTCCGCGCCGTGGATGCCGATGCCGAGGAGGGCGATCTTTCCGCCGTGGCACATGCTGGCGATCATGGATTTGAAGGCGGCGGCGTTGCCGGACATCTCCAGGCCGACGTCGAAGCCTTCCTTCATGCCGAGCTCGCGCTGCACGTCGGCGAGGTTCTGATCCTTGACGTTGACGGCGTGCGTCGCCCCGAGTCGTTTCGCCAGGTCCAGCCGGTAGGGGTTCACGTCGGTGACGACGACGTAACGGGCGCCGGCGTGTTTCGCCACGGCCGCGGCCATGCAGCCGATGGGGCCGGCGCCGGTGATGAGCACGTCCTCGCCGAGCACGTCGAAGGACAACGCGGTGTGGACGGCGTT
>CAXTFX010000383.1:0-1134 GCA_964243185.1 uncultured Chthoniobacterales bacterium | reverse complement strand
ATGGTCTTCTGCGCCCAGGCGTCCCAGTTGTAGATGTGCACGTCCGTCCCGCAGACGGAGGCGCGCAGGACCCGGATGAGGACATCGTCCTCGCCCACCTCGGGCACGGGGACGGTTTCGAGCGAAAGCCCCGGCGCGGCGTGGCGCTTGACGAGGGCGGGCATGGTTTGCATAAGGGCGCGAAACCTCGCGGGCGGCGCGGGTCGGGTCAAACGCCCGGCGGCGGCTGGCACTCCTGCCACTGCGCTTCGAGACCGCGGCGGGCGATTTCCACGGCCAGCAAGCCGCGGTCCACCTCGGTCACGGCCAACATGGCCCCGATGTCACGGCGGTGTTTAGAACTTCCGCCCTCGCGGAAGTATTCTAGCTTGCTGATGATGATGCACTCAGGCGGGGCCAGCCACACGGAACGGCCACCCAATTCCGTGCGGAGGCGGTGTCGCATCCCCCATCGGTCAAGCGAGTTTTCCTGCGACAACAGGTGGCAATCCGCCACAAAGCCAGAGTCGTGGTGGACTAAGTTGAAGTGTCCGCGCCGCTCCCGGCCGGCCTCGATGCGAACAACCTCCGGCGGCGGGCAGTAGTAGTGCTCCAAGGGGAAGGCGGCAGCCAGCAGGGCGGCGCTCCGGGCGTTCAGGGAGAGCACCAAGTCAACGCCGCGGGTGGTGCGGACCTCCCCGTAAACGATGGAAGCCACGGACCCCACGATCATGTAGGGCGCCCCGACGGTTTCGAGCGGCCCGACAAAGTGTTGGACGAGATCAGGCAAGGACATGGAGCCAACGGCGACGCACCTCTTCCGTGACCTGCGCTTCGGTCCAATCAGGATGTTGGGACTGGATGGCGGCCGTCTGGAAGCGACGGGTAAAATCAATCAATTGCATGGCCGACTCGTATTTCTCAGCCGGGGTCATCGTCCGCCAGCGCGCGATCTGCCGCGGGTCGGGGAAATCTGGCTTGAAATATCCGCTCATAAGCCCCGCAGAAACCGCCCGTAAAACTCCACCCCCCGCCGCAGCTCGTCCAGTTCCAGGAACTCGTCCGCCGTGTGCGCCTGCGCGATGGAACCCGGCCCGGCCGCCACGCTGGGGATGCCGCCCTCCGCCGCGAGGATGCTCCCGTCGCAGAACCACG
>CAXTFX010000382.1:0-4755 GCA_964243185.1 uncultured Chthoniobacterales bacterium | reverse complement strand
GTGGACACCTTGTCCTCGGCCGGCAAGAAGCGGCTCAGGCGCAGCTCGGAGAGGCGGTTGACGAGCTCGTCCAACTTCCGGTCGCCGGCGCGGGCGGCCTGGGGTTTGAGGAGCTTCCAGTGGTCGCCCTCCTTGGCCAGTTCCAGGGTGGGGCCGGCGGTCCCCTGGATGGTCAGCCGGCCGATTTCGGGGTTGCCCAGGTCGGTGAAACGGTGGTCACGGAACTCGCTCGCCCCCTTTTCCAACAGCTTGGGGATCGCGTCCGGCGCGGCGCAAACCTCCTCGCGGCCGGCGACCTGGACGAACACGCGGCCCTGCACGGGCGTGTCGCTGCCGAAGCGCAGCTCGGTCTCGGCCGGGGCGCCCCGGTCGCCCGGCTTCGGGGTGAGCCGCAGCCGCAGGCGGGGGGTTTGCAGGCCGTAGGCGGCGAGCTTGGCCGGGTCGGCGTTGGCGCCGGGGACCGGGACGGCGCTGTCCCGGCGGTAGGCTTCCAGGTCTGTGAGCAGGGCGTCCACGACGGCTCCGTCCGCCCGGTCGGCCACGGGGGTCAGCATTCGCCAGCGGGAGGAGGCGTCGGGGGAATCGGGAGTTCTCTGGCTGGCCGGCGCCGGTTCCCGCCGCAGTTCGAGCCGTTCCTCGCCCCGGGAGATGAGCAGGGCCTCCACCTTGGAGGGTTCAAAGCGACCCAGCACGCGGCCGGCCTGCTCGCCGCGCTCCTTGGTCGTCGGTCCCTTGGATTCAAACAGGCCGACATAAGCGAGGATGGCCGTGAAGAGGACGGCGAGGACGAGGGTGGTTCGACGGTTCATTCCAGGTGGGAAAGCGGGCGCGGGAAGGAGACGGCGGGAGGGCGGGTAGAACGGCAACGGGTCGGTCAGGGAAACTTTCACCCCCCCCGCCGCCGCGTCCCCACCCGGCGATCAGGTGCGGCGCACGAACCACACGCCGGCACCGGCGAGGGCCGCAACGGCCGGGACGACGATGATCGTCAGCAGGAACAGCAGATTTACCTGTTGATCGGGCACGTTGAGGGCAACGGTTTTCACCTCCTTGGGCGGGATGCCGATGAGCCGGTCGCGGTCGAGCAGCCAGTTCAGGGCGTTGTGGAAGAAGTCCGCCATTTCCTGGTTGGTCTGCCCGTCCTCAATGAACCGGGCGTTGCCGACGACCACCAGCCGGGCGCTGGGCACGGACACGCGGCCCTCGGCCACGGCCCCCCGCTCCGCGCAGGCGGCGTAGAAGAGGTTGTCCTTCTTGTCGCGCCCGGCGTCGAAACGGCTGGCGGCGGGGTCGTCCTCCGCCTCGTTGCGGTAGTCGGCCTCGCCCCAGAAGCCCTCCTGCGCCTTCACCAGCGGGGTGAGCTGCACGTTGGCCCCGCGGACCCGCGCGGAGTCCAGGGTCAGGGTTTGCGTGGCGCCGGGCACGGTGAAGTTCACCCCCTTCAGCGAGCGCACGATGACGTTCTCGGAAGCGGACTCGCCGAGGACGCCGTTGAGCCGGCGCAGCACGGGCTCGCCCCCCGGCAGGCCCACGCGGACGATGGCCGTGAGGCGGTTGTCGTCCGGGTGGATGCCCACGCGGTCCAGGAACCCGCCCAGCCGGGCCGTCAGCGCGTCGGGGTTGAGCAGGATGAACACGCGGCCCTGTTTGTTCCAATACTCCTCCAGCGCCTTGACCTCCGGCTCGGACAGGTCGTAGCGCGCCCCGGCCAGGAACACCGCGCTGGCGTCGGCGGGGACGCCCGTGCCGGCGGCGTTGGCGAGGTTGAGCTCCTTGAGCTGCACGTTGTCGCGTTCCAGGCTCTGCTGGAGGCCGGTCATGGACCCGCGCGGCCCCAGCTCCGGCTCGTTCTGGCCGCGGAGGTAATAGACCACGTTCTTCTTGGCCTCGACGGTTTCCAGCAGCGCGCCGGTGAGGGCCTGCTCGCCCTTGAAGGCCGTGACCGTCGGCGCCTGCCCGAACTGCTCGCCGCTGCGGTCCACGTCGGCCATCGCGTCCTGGGCGACCAGTTTCTGTCGGCCCTCGCAATCAATGATGACGACGTTATCCTCGGCCGCGAGCTTGTATTTCGTCGCCAGCTCCCCGGCGCGGGACACGTCGAAATAAGGGTTCACCAGCTCGGTCTGGATGAACTTCGGCTGGGCCTGACGATACTCCGCGAGCAGGTTCGCCACGTCGCTGCGGAGGGGGGCGTTCCCGGCCATGAACAGGATCATGCGCACGGGCTTGTCGAGGCCGCCGAGGAACTGTTTGGTGCGCTCCGAGAGGGCGAACTTGCGGTCGCGCGAGAAATCGAACCGGTGGTAATGACGAAAAGCCAACCAGTTGGCCAATCCCACCAGCCCGATTACCAGGACGAGTTGCAGCAGCACGTTCAACCCGATCCCCCAACGGCCGATGCTGCGTCGGGGCGGGGCGGACGGGCGCGCGGAGGCAGACGAGGAAGCGGGTTCTTCGAGGGTCGTGGGCCTGACGAAAAAACCGGGGGGTCAGAGCTCCCACTTCCGGTATTGGAAGCCCTGGAACGTGACGACCTGCAAGAGGGCGGCGACGCTGAGATAGAACACGATGGGCCGCGTATCTACGATGCCGCTGGAAAACGTGACCATGTGGTCAAACGAGGAACCATAAGTGGCCAGGTCGCGCAGGCGCGGGTCCAAGTTCGGCAGCGCGCGCATCAGGAT
This sequence comes from uncultured Chthoniobacterales bacterium, assembly GCA_964243185.1. GTDB lineage: Bacteria > Verrucomicrobiota > Verrucomicrobiia > Chthoniobacterales > SZAS-18 > CAXTFX01. The sequence goes on along the minus strand of CAXTFX010000382.1, from coordinate 2,071 downwards.
GCCGGTGAAGAAGAAGATGAAGCCGCCCACCAGGGCAATGACCGCGGCTACCACCTGGTTCTGCGTGAGCACCGACGCCAGGCAGCCGATGGAAAGGTAGAAACAACCCATCACGACCAACAGCAAAAAACTCCCCCCGATCGCCCCGGTCGAGTGCGCGGCCGGCTGGCCGGTGATGGCGTTGAACAACAACAGATACAACCCCGAGAGCAACCAGAGCATCAGGTAAAGGAGCATGGCGCCCGCGAACTTTGCCGCCACGACCTGCCAATCGCGCACGGGCGCCGTCATCAGGGTTTCCACCGTGCCGAGCTTAAACTCCTCGGAGTAAAGCCGCATCGTCAGCAGCGGCACCAGCAGCAGGTAACCCAGCCAGAAGAAGATGCCGTTAAAGTAATACTCGGCCGGCACGCTCTCCACGGAGCGGCCATTGAGGATGGAAAGGGTGGCGTAAAGGTTGAACCCGCTCCAGATGAGAAAGAAGCAGAGCACGATGTAGCCGATGGGCGACAGGAAATAACTCCGCAACTCACGCTCGAGCAGGACGAGGAACTTTCTCATGGTTGGAAATTAGGATTGCCCGCGGGGGAAGGCGGAGGGAAGGGCCCGCGAAACACGCGAAAACACGCGAAAGGGAAGAAGGCAAAAAAGAAGAGCCTCGGTTTTTCCTGCCTTTCTTTCGCGTCTTTTCGCGTGTTTCGCGGGCCCTTCTTTCTGTGCCTGGTTCAGTCTTAGTGCGCGTCGGCGTGCGTGATTTCCACGAACACGTCTTCCAGGGTGGCGCGTCGCTGGCTCAACTCGCGCACGTTCCAACGCCGGGCCACGCAGAGCTTGTAAACTTCCTCCCGCGGGTCCGTCCCGGCCTCGACCCGGAGGGTGAACTCGCGGAAGCCGTTGGGCGGGTTCAAACCGGCGGCTGGCGTGGCGCCCGCGGAAGCATCCCAGCCGGCCGGGAGCGCTTCCACGGTGACCTCCTTCACGCCGGGGACCTTGCCCAACTCCGCGGGGGCGTCGTCGGCGCCCGGGTCGGCCTCGAGCCGGATGTTCCCGGCGCTCCGCAGCTTGCCGGGCAGGTTCGCCGGGGTGTCCGAGGCGGCGATGCGTCCGCGGTTGATGATGATGACCCGTGAGCAGGTCATTTCCACTTCCGGCAGGATGTGGGTCGAGAGCAGGATCGTGTGGCGCTCGCCGAGGTTCTTGATGAGTTCGCGCGCCTGCCGGATCTGGTTGGGGTCCAGGCCGATGGTCGGCTCGTCCAGGATGAGCAGCGCGGGCTCGTGCACCATCGCCTCCGCGAGACCGACCCGTTGGCGCTGGCCCTTGGAGAGCTTGCCGATGATCTTGTGCTCGAAGGCCCGGATGTCCGTCAGCTCCTTGACGGTGCCGACGCGCTCCTTGAGCCGGCGGCCGGAGAGACCCTTGAGGGCGGCGCGGTGGTTGAGGTATTCCGTCACCCGCATCTCCGTGTAGAGCGGCACGCTTTCGGGCAGGTAGCCGAGGCTCTGGCGCACCTTGAGCGAGTCCGTGAACACGTCGTAACCCGCCACGCGCGCCGTGCCGCTGGTGGCTGGCAGGAAGCAGGACAGGATACGCATAGTCGTGCTCTTGCCCGCCCCGTTGGGGCCGAGGAAGCCGACGATCTCGCCCTTTTCCACGGAGAAGGAGAGGTCGTCCACGGCCGTGTGGCCGGCGTAACGCTTGGTCAAGTGCTCGACTTCTATCATCGTCTCGGACTCTAAACGGGGGACGGACAGACAACGGTTCCCCGCGGGGCGTTCATCCGGGGGCTCCGCGCCGGGCCGGGAGCGGGCGCTCCTTCAGGCACCGGGTTCACCGCGGGCGAGGAGCGTCACGGTTTCGAGCCGCCCGCCGCCCCCGCCGGACCCCGCGCCGACGACGAGGTCCACGGCCGTCCCCGGCGGCACGTCGGCCAGGATGGCTTCCACCCGCGCGGGGCTCGTCACGGGGTAGGTGCCCAGCTTGTAGAGCACCATGCCGGCGCGCAAGCCCGCCTCGTCCGCCGGGCTGCCCCGCTCCAATGCCGGCCGGCCTTCCTTGATGGCGGCAACCG
>CAXTFX010000381.1:1233-4757 GCA_964243185.1 uncultured Chthoniobacterales bacterium | reverse complement strand
GGCCACGTCCCCGCCGGCCACCCCCGCCCACCCGGCGGCCCTCCCCGCGACGCCCGCGGCCCCGACGGTGGCGCTGGACGAGCTGCGCCGGCGCGTGTTCGAGCAGTTGGTCGCCCGGCTCCACGCCCAGTTGCCCTCCATCCCGGCCTGGGAAACGGCCCGGGGCGGCCACGAGCCGCTGTCCTACTACCTTTCCCGCCTCCTGCCGCTCGACGCGGTGGAGGAACTCGCCGCCGAGCTCGCCCGCGCGGCGGAGCTCTCCCAGCGCCCCCCGGCGACCGCCGCGGAGGCTGGGGCGGGCGTGACCCTGCGCGCCTCCTCGCGCTTTGTCTCCGAGCGGCACGTCCTCACCCACCTCCACGCCGAGGCGGCCACGGGGGAGATGCGGGTGGCGCTGGCGGAGGAGACCGTCACCCTCTGGTTTGACGCCGGGACCGTGGCGGCCATTTCCTCCAACCACCCGCGCTCCTACTGCGCGGGCAGCGTGTATCCCTTCCTCCAGGTGCCGCACGCGGTCGTCTCCGTGGCGATGCTCGCCCAGCGCGACACGAGCGTGCCCTTTTTCGTCACGGCCGCCACCCGCGGGGTGCAGCCAGAGGGGGTGGACGCTCGGAAGCTGCTCCGCGAGAGCGGCCACCGCTGCATGGCGCGCGTCTATGCCGCCGGGGACTGCCAGTTCACCTTCCGACCGTTAACCCCGGCGGAGATGCCCGCTTTCGCCCGCGCCGACGACCCGCACCGGGTGGATTTTTCCCTGCCCCAGCTCCTGCTGGAGTCCTACCGCACGGTCAACGACTGGCAGCACGTCCAACAGGTCGTCCCGCGCCTGGAGCTCTACGTCGGCCGCACGGCCTACGACGTGACCTACCTGGAGGGGTTCCAGCTCGACGAACTGGAAACGGAACTCCTGTCGCACATGGACTTCCGCCACACCGTCGCGCAGTTGCAGGAGATCCTCGGCCGGCCGCTCTTCGAGGTCTGCCGGGCCATCTACTGCCTGGCGCGGCTTGACCTCTGCTACCTCAGCGACCTGCCGATGGCCGAGGAGGCACCGCCCGCGCCGGAGCCGACCATCGCCGCCGCCCCGGCGGTTCCCCCGTCCGAGGAGGTCTCCGAAGCCCGCGCGGCGTGAGACCCCGCCTCTCATTTTCGACACCGACCGACCCGAACCTCATCCTTTATGCCAAAAATTCTTATCGTGGACGATCTCGCCAGCGAGCGCCTGCTCCTGCGCTCCTTCCTGGACACCCGCGGCGGCTTGGAAATCATCGAAGCCGTGGACGGCGAGGCCGCCTGCGTGCTGGCCCGCGAGAGCCAGCCCGACCTCATCTTCCTCGACATCGTCCTGCCCAAGGTGGACGGCTTCCAGGTCTGCCGCCGCCTGAAAAAGGACCCGGCGACCTCCGCCATCCCCGTCATCCTGGTCTCCTCCAAGACCCAGGAGAGCGACCGGTTTTGGGGGCTCAAACAGGGCGCCGTGGATTACCTGCCCAAGCCCCTGGACATGCGCCAGGTGCTCGCGTCCGTCGAGCGTCTCCTGGCCGCGCCCCACGCGGCGTGACGGAACCCGGACCCGGCACCCGGAGGGAAACCGCCCGCCCGCGCCCGCGCCCCCTCCCACCTTCGTCCGGCTGGTTTCACCCTCCCGCGCCCCGTCCCCATGCAACCAACCCCTGAACCTTCCCCCCGCCCGCACGCGGTTTTCCACTGGGGCGGCGAACGCTTCGCGCTGGACGTGGACGGGGTGCAGGAAGTCGTCGCGGACCTGGCTTTGACCCCCTTGCCCCGCGCGGGCGCCGGCTGGCTGGGCGTGGGGAACCTGCGCGGCGAAATCCTGCCCGCCGTGAGCCTGCAACGCTGGTTCGCCGGCGAAGCGGCCCCCGCGTCAGCCCCGGTGTTCCTCGTGCTGCGCACCTCCCTCGGGCGGCTGGCGCTGGCGGCCGAGAGCGTGGCAGGCGTGCGCGCGGTGCCCCCGGCCTCGGCCGACGGCACGGCGGGCGCCCCCGCGGAGGGCGAGCCGGAGTTCGTCGCCCACCGCTGGCTGCCACCGGGCGAGAAAACTGCGGTCCGGTGCCTGGACACCGCGCGCCTGGCCCAAAAGCTGCGAGAGGAGTTTGTCCTGTCCACTTTGCCCCCCGCCTGACCGAGCCATGAAGCCTTTGCAAGCCCATCTTTTCGCCGCCGTCGCCGTGCTCGCCGCGCTCCCCGCGCCGGGCCGCGCGGCGGAGACGTATCTCAACCAGAACCGGCCGGTGAGCTCGGCGGAGCTGAAGATCGGCCTGTCCAACGCCCAGAGCGGCCGCTCGGGCGGCCTGGGCACGGAGGTGCGGCGCGGCTGCGAGGCGTTCTTCAAAAAGGTCAACACCGCCGGCGGCATCCACGGCCGGCAAGTGACCCTGGTGGCCTACGACGACCGTTACGAGCCGCTGCCCTGCATGGTCAACACGGAGCGGCTCATCAACGCCGACGGGGTCTTCGCCCTGTGCAACTACGTCGGCACGCCGACCGCCCGCGCCGCGCAGCCGATGGTGGACGAGGCGCGCATCCCCCTGGTCGGCCTGCTCACCGGCGCTGCCTCCCTGCGGGAGCCGGTGGACCCCTACGTCTTCAACGTCCGCGCCTCCTACAACGAGGAAACCGAGGCGCTCGTGGACCGGCTCACGCGCGACCGCCGGGCCGCGCGCATCGCCGTATTCGTTCAGCACGACGGCTACGGGGACGCCGTCCAGGCGGGCGTCGAGAAAGCCCTGGCCAAGCGCGGCCTGACCCTGGTCGCCGCGGGCACCTACACCCGCAACACGGTCGAGGTGGACGCCGGCCTGGCTACCCTCGAGGCCGCCAAACCCGACGCGGTCATCATGGGTGGCTCCTACCAGCCCTGCGCCGCCCTGGTGCGCGAGGCGGGAGCGCGGAAGTTTACCCCGGTCTTCGCCAGCGTGTCGCTGATCGGCACGGAGGATTTTATCCGGTCGGCGGGTCCGGCCGCGGAGGGCGTCGTCATCTCCCAGGTGCTGCCCTCGCCCGAGGACGCGAAGGTGCCGCTGGTGGCCGAATACCAAGTGGCCATGCGGGCGCTGAACCAGGAGGGGTCCCGCTTCACCTACGCGAGCCTGGAAGGCTACGTCAACGCCGCCGTGCTCGCCGCCGGCCTGCGCGGGGCCGGCCCGCAGCCGGACACCGGCAAGTTCGTCACCGCCCTGGAAAAGCTGGACGAGGATCTCGGCGGCATCCGCTGCGCCTTTAGCCCCACCTCCCGACAGGGATCGAAGGCAATTTACTTCACGCGCGTCACGAACGGCCACCCGCAGACCGTCACCGACCTGACCCCGTAGGGGGGAAGACTGAAAGAGGGGAGAAGGAAGAGGGGAAGACGCGGAGACGAGAAAACCCGAGCCGGCCGACCTTTAGAAAACCCCTCAAACTCCCCCCTCCCTCCTTCGCCACGGCGCGTCTCCCCTCCCCCCTCTTCCAGTCTTTCCTCCAAAACCCATGCACCGGACCGCCCGCCACCTTCACCCCGAGAC
>CAXTFX010000381.1:0-1223 GCA_964243185.1 uncultured Chthoniobacterales bacterium | reverse complement strand
CCGACCTGACCCCGGAGGGGGGAAGACTGAAAGAGGGGAGAAGGAAGAGGGGAAGACGCGGGGACGAGATAACCCGCGCCGGCCAACCTTCAGAAAACTCCTCAAATCCCTCCTTCCTCCCTCCTTCGCTACGACGCGTCTGCCTTCTTCCGTCTCCCCGCTCCCAATCTTTTTTCCAAACCCATGCACCGGACCGCCCGCCACCTTCACCCCGAGACCCTCGCGCCGAGCGCGGTGCCCGACGCCGTCGCCGGGACCACGCGCCCGGGCCGGCTGATCCCCGTCGCGGGCCTGCCGTCGCCGGTTGAGCCGCCCGGGGCCATCCCCAAAAAGTTGGCGGGCGGCGGCGGCGGCTGGCGGCCGGGCATGCGCATCCAGACCAAGCTCCTGCTCACCCTGCTCGGTCTGGGGTTGGTGACGCTGGCGACGGTCACGGGGGTGACGTATTTCCTAAGCCTGCGCTCGTTCAAACAACAGCGCCTGGAAGAGCTTCACGCCCTGCGCAACGTCTTCATCAACGGCGTCAACGATTACTTCCAGCGCGCCCGCGTGGAGATCGCCGCGGACGCCGGCGGCTACGGCGCCCGCGCCGCTCTCAACGAGTTCACCGCGGCCCGCCGGGAACTGCTCAAGGATCTGGAATCCATGGGCTTCAAAGCGGACGACAAGTTCGTCGCCTCCATCACGCGCTCCAACTGGGAGTTCTACCAGTTGAACCTCCACAAGGGTCTCCGCACCATGCGCGGGCCGGACTTCACGACCGAGGCCTGCCACCGTTTCCTGGCGGACGGCAAGGAGGCTAACCTCATCCAATACGTTTACCTCACCGGCAACCCGCTGCCCACCGACGGCGGTCGCTTCCGGTCCGCCCGTTCCGTGGACGTGGCCAACAATCCCAAGCTGCCCCAGGCCTTCCGCGAGGCCTTCTCCCGGACGGCCTACGCCCTGGCGATGGACCGTTACGACGGCTTCTTCCGCGACGTGGCGGAGCGCAACCGTTACGAGGACATGCTGCTGGCCGACGGGGCCGGCAACGTGGTTTACACCCTGGCCAAGAGCTTTGACCTCGGCCAGAACCTCCGCGCCGGCGTCGCCCGCGACACGACGCTGGGCAACGTCTTCCTCGGCAGTTGGTATGAGCCCGACAACGGCAAGGACCCGCTTTCCCGCGTGGTCGTGGCGGACTTCGCCCCGCACCCCTTCGCGATGGACGCGCCCTCCGT
>CAXTFX010000380.1:0-4762 GCA_964243185.1 uncultured Chthoniobacterales bacterium | reverse complement strand
CACCATCGCGAACCCGCCGAAGATTGCGCCCGCGACGAAATACGGCGGGAAGATGGTCGTGTGCCAACCGGGCACCACGGACGTGGCGAAATCAAAACTCACGATGGTATGCACCGAGAGCACCAGTGGCGTTGAAAGCGCGGCGAGCAACAGATACGCCATTTCGTAATGTCGCCAGTTGCGGTTGGACCCACGCCATCCCAGCGCGAAAAATCCGTAGAGGTATTTTGAAACCCGACCCCGCGCACGGTCGCGCAGGGTTGCCAAGTCAGGGATCAACCCCGTGAACCAAAATAGAACAGAGACCGTGAAATATGTAGAAACCGCAAACACGTCCCACAGCAACGGGCTCTTAAAGTTTGGCCAGATGGCATACTGGTTCGGCACGGGCGCCAGGAACCAAGCCATCCACTGCCGGCCGACGTGCAACGCGGGGTAAAGGCCCGCGCAGATCACCGCAAACAGCGTCATGGCCTCGGCGGCCCGGTTAATGGACGTGCGCCAGCGCTGGCGGGTAAGAAAGAGGATGGCCGAGATCAACGTGCCGGCATGGCCGATGCCGATCCAGAAGACGAAATTGGTGATGTCCCACGCCCAGGCGATTGGGATGTTCTCACCCCACACGCCGATACCGGTCAAGACGAGGTAGCCCAACAGCGCGAACGCCATCGCGGCGATGGGCGCCGTGACGAGGATGGTAACCCACCACCAGAACGGAGCGCGGTTCTCGACGATCCCGCACACGCGGTTGGTGATCCACGCCATGTTTCGCTCGTTGGTGACGAGCGGCGGGCGTGTGACGGCCGCGACCGCCTTGGGATCGAACTGCGGTTCAACCAAGGTGGGAGGCTCCACGAGGGCGACGGGAATTGCGTTAGCCATACGGGAATGCGGGTGCGAAAGAGAGGTTCTGAATTATAAACCGTCGCCTGGTGCGGGCGCTTCCTTGCGGCGCTCCCCGTAGGCTTCCCAAGGGTCGTCCGGGTTCGGCCGGTTGGCTTGGCCAACGTTTTCGGCGCCGGGCATCGCCGGGTTTGGGTTGCGGAGGCGAGCCTGGTAGCTCACGCGCGGTCGAACGTTAAGATACTCCAAGACTTTGTAGTCACGGTCCAATGCCTTGACCTTGGAGACTTTGCTGTCGGGGTCGTTGAGGTTGCCGAACGTGATGGCTTCCGTGGGGCAGACCTGCTGGCAGGCTGTCTTGAAGGAATCGGTCGGGACCGTGGTGTTCGCGCTGTCGCGGGCCACCCGGAGCTGCGTAATCTTGGCTTCCTCGATGCGTTGGATGCAGAAGGTGCACTTTTCCATCACGCCTCGCATCCGCACCGTAACGTTCGGGTTCTTCTGGAGCTTGGCAATTTCGGGCATCCCCTTCGGGGCGAGCGGACCGAGGTAGAGACGCTGGGTGCCCTTGAAGGGTCCTTCCTCCTGCGGGGTAATCGGCCGGTCGTTGTAGCCGAAATAGTTGAATCGACGCACCTTATACGGACAATTGTTCGAGCAATACCGGGTGCCGATGCACCGGTTATAGGTCATCAGGTTCAGCCCCTCCTCGTTGTGGACGGTGGCGTTGACCGGGCAAACCGTCTCGCACGGCGCGCTCTCGCAGTGCTGACACAGCATCGGCATCTGCAACGCTTCGGGGTCTTCGTCGTGCTCATCCACCGAGGACCAGTAACGGTCAATCCGCATCCAGTGCATGACGCGCCCCTTAATGACCTGGGGCTTGCCGACAATCGGGATGTTGTTCTCCGCCTGGCAGGCGACGACGCAGGCGTTGCAGCCGTGGCAGGTGTTGAGGTCAATCGCCATGCCCCACTGGTGCGTGGCGTTGAGCGGGGCGGGATTGTAAAGGCCGACGTTGGGCGGGATGTGGGCGTCCATGCCCATCTTGGCCACGAACGAACGGCCGCTCTCGTCGAAGCCGGTGCCGCCCTCCCGCTCCCGGCGGTAAACCTCCACGGGCAACTCGCGCACGATGTTACGACCCTCCATGCTCTGGTGCTCCTGCGTAACGGCGAACTCGAACGGCGGGCCGCCCGCGCGGGCGACCTTGGCGCCGGGGACCACGTAGGTGTTCGTGGCCGTGCGGAACGGGTAGGCGTCGAAGCCAGTGCCACGGCCCACGCGGCCGGTGTGGGTCCGGCCGTAGCCGAGCGGGACGGAGATGGAACTGTCCGCGTGCCCCGGAGCAAGCCAGACGGGGAGGCGCAACTTGGCTCCCTCGGGGCTGGTGAGATCAATGAACTCACCAGTTTTCACGCCGAGTTGCTTGCCCATCGCCGGGCACATGATGGCGGCGTTGTCCCAGGTCAGCTTCGTGATCGGGTCGGGCATCTCCTGGAGCCAGCCGTTGTTGTTGTAGCGGCCGTCGTCCAGCTTGTAGTCGCCAAAGAGCACGATCTCCGGCATCTCGCGCGTCGGGGCGGGTGGGAACTGCGCCTTGAGGTTTTCGGTGACGTAAGTCCGCGCCGTGCCGGGGTTGAACGTCGCCGGCCGCTCGGCGGCGGCGCTGTTTGCGAGGTAGCCGTCGCGCAGGAACTTGTTGTAAGCCTGCTCGAACGGCTCGCTGCCGAAGTCCCCGGCGGGCCGGGCAATCTCCTTGAAGGTGTCCCGCAGCAAGTCGGGCTTGTCCGCTTTCTCCCGGCCCAGCAGGCCCGCGAGAAGGTCCAACTCGCTCCAGCCCCCGAACAGGGGCAGGATCATCGGCTGGATGGCCGTGTAGGTGCCGTCCGTGCTGCGAGCGTCGCCCCACTGTTCGAGGAAGTGGGCCATCGGGACGTGCCAGTGCGAGCCGCGCGCACCGGCCGCCGTCGTCTCGTCCTCCTGGTAGCCGAGACGGACGACGTTCGGGACCGTCTTCTGTAGCTCGGTCCAGTTCAGGTTGGCGAGCGCGTTGTAGGCCGGATTGCCGCCGAAAACGAACAGCGTCTTCACCTTGCCGTCGCGGATCAGCCCGCTCAAAGCCGAGATGCTCGTGCTCTCCGGCGTCTGCCCCGGCTGCTCGACGGCGCTGAAGGTATTGCCGAGGTTGCCCAGGGCCACGTTCATCGCATGGGCCAGGAGATGGACAATGCCCGGCTGGCGCGGCCCGGCGACGACGAGGGACTTGCCCGCGGCGGCGACCAGGTCGGCGACCACCCCGGCGAGCCACTTGTCCTGGCCCGCGAACCGGCCGGCAAGCTCCGCCGCGTTCGGGATGCTGCCGAGGAGGTCCGCCAACGGCCCGCCCGTCCGGGCGGCCCCGAGGTGCTGCGCCAAAGCCACGGCCAGCGCGCCGATCTGCCCGGCGGGGACACGCAGGCGGTGGTCAGCCATCGCGCCGGTGATGGTGTAGCGGGCCTCGGCGACGTAGAGCCGGTTGATGCCGTCCTCCGCCTTGGTGACGCGGCGGCGGTTAGCCCAGTCCCGGCTGGCCTCGATACCGCCCTCCTCCGGGTAAAGAAAATCGCTGTCCAGCGACAGGATCACGTCCGCCTTCTCGAAGCGCGGCGTCATGCGCACGCCCTCGCCGAACGCGGAGCGCGTCGCCTCGTATTCGTTGAACGGCCGTAACGGGTCGTAGAGGCAAAACTGGACGCCCGGGAACGCCTTGGAAACCTCCGCGCGCATCCGCTGGAACGTCGGGGAATGTTTCTCCTCGAACAAAATGGCCACGTCGGCGCCACCGTTGCCCTTCATCTCGCCGGCCGTCGCCTTCAGGAACTCGACGAACTTGCCCGCGTCGGTTTCCTGCCCGTTGAGCAGGAAGCGCCGACTCCGGTCCGGGTCGTAGAGGTCCAGGATGGCGCACTGCGCGAAGGTGTCGGTGGCACCGTTGCTCGCCGGGTGGAGCGGGTTGCCCTCTAGCTTCGTGGGCCGCCCATCGTGGTTGGTGGAGATCAGCGGCATCGCCCCGCGGCGGCGCGGCATGGAGGTCGCGTAGAACAACGCCTTACCGGGGATTAGCCACTCGACGGACTTGGAATAAGGAACCAGATACGCCTCCGGGCGCCGGCAGCCGGTCAACCCGAAACCGGCCAGGGCCATCGAGGCGCCCATGAGCTTGAGGAACTGGCGGCGGGAGGTCCCGTCCATCTCCATTTCCTGCGCGCCGGCCGGGAACTCGCGCTCCAGCCAGCCGCGGAACTCGGGCGTGTCGTTGAGCTCGCCCAGACTCCGCCAATACTTGCGGCCGGTCAGGGTCGGTTGCTCCGGCGGGTGGTGGAAGACGCGCTTCATTCGAGAGTCGGAAGTCGGGAGTGGGAAGTCGGAACGAGCGAAAGGGATCGGGTGGAGCGAATCGAGGCGTCGGCGGCTGAAGGTTGGGTCTGACTGAATTCCGAGTTTCCACTTCCGAGTTTTTAACGGTGGCAGCCGCCGCAGGTGACGGGGGGGTGGACGTTCCAGTCCTTGACGAGCTTGGCGCCGAGGTCGTGCTGGGTCCAGAACGTGCCGTCCGGCTTCTTGCCCAGGTCCTCCGGTTTCCAGTCCAAGTGCGTGACCTCGGTGAGCGGACGCAGGTGGTTCTCCGGGTTGCGGTGGCAGTCCAGGCACCAGGACATGCTCTGGGGCTGGTCGTGCCAGACGACGGCCATCTCGTTGACTTTGCCGTGACAGGAAACGCAGGAGACACCGCGGTTGACGTGCGCCGAGTGGTTGAAATAAGCGTAGTCCGGCGCCCGGTGGATGCGGACCCACAGGATGGGTCGGCCGCTCTGCCAACTCTCGCGCACGGCGGCCAGCTTGGGGCTGTTGGCCTTGATCTGCGTGTGGCAGTTCA